>NZ_JAWDJI010000049.1:0-1415 GCF_032465655.1 Paenibacillus sp. 3LSP
CTGTAAAAGCCCTAAGGCCCCCTAAATAAACTGGAGTCCTCCCCTACAAGGATTTACAATGGAAATAAGGGAGAGGATTCAGTTATGGGAAAAGCCAAAGATGAATTTCGTTTAAAGGTAGTAAGAGAAGCTCTGTCCGGGATTAAGGTGGGGGTGCTTGCCCGGTCGTATGACCTGCACCCAGAAACCATTCGAACCTGGATTCGAGCATACCGAGATCAGATTACAGATGTGGATACATCACTGCCAGACCAACACCTTCAAGAACTCAAACGACTTCAAGAGATTGAAGAAAAATACGAGAAAGCGATGAAAGTGCTTGGTGAGAAAGAACTCGAAAATGAGATCCTACGTGAACTCGTAAAAAAGAAAAACCCCGCTTATCTGAAAAACTTGAAGTAGCAGAACCATTCATTAAGCGGGGGGAACCAACAGCTGTAGTTCTGCGGATTTTGGAAATTGCTGAATCGACATACTACGATCGAAAAAAGCGAGCTGCTACCCCAAAGACGGAGCCGTTATCAACGGACAAACGCGGTCGCCCTACACCTGGGTACTCTCTAACTGTTACAGGGATCCCCATTAGCGATGAACAGATTAAAGAGTGGCTCCTTGAGCTGCTTGAAGGCGAAGAACATGTCTACGGATATAAACTGTTGGGCCAATGCATTCGGGATATTCACCAAGTCATAATTAACAAAAAGAAAACGTATCGTCTTTGCAAAGAACTCGGCATTCTGCAAAAAGCTCGCAAGCCTGTCACATCGCACCCGCGTACTCTCCCCAAGAACCGATTCATTACCGGTTCTAATCAATTGTGGCAAATGGACATCAAGTATGGATACGTTGTAGGACAGAAGCGCTTCTTCTTTGTTCTTAGCATCATTGATGTATTTGACCGCGTGGTGGTTGGGCAATATTGCGGGCGAACCTGTGAAGCCAAGCATGCCGTTCAAACGCTTATAAGTGCCCTAGAGCGCCGCATTCAGCCGGGTGAAACGTTCCCCGTGATCCGGACGGACAATGGGCCTCAATTTGTCAGCAAGTTGTTTGGAGATACCTGTGAGAGCTTGGGGATGACTCATGAGCGAATTCCCCCAAGGACTCCCAATATGAATGCCTATATCGAATCATTTCATAGCATATTGGAACGCGACTTGTTTAGCAGACGAGAATTTATGACGTTTGAAGAAGCGTTTATCGCACTTGATCAATATATGGACTTTTATAATTATCGAAGAATGCATGGTAGCCTGAAGCATATGGCTCCCATGAAGTTTTCGTTATGGGTCAAAATGCTAGAGGATACCTCAAAGTTCCATAAATCGATGTAAACACACAAGAAAATGAGCTGGACTGCGATAACACAAAACTTGTAGGTCAGGACTCCGGATTTAGGGGGCCTAGCCGCTTTT
>NZ_JAWDJI010000050.1:0-10611 GCF_032465655.1 Paenibacillus sp. 3LSP
GTGATATACTGATACTTGTAGTTTTGATATACGTGAATATATATAATATAGTAGATCATTTATATAGATAAGGGGGACGTCACGTGAAACTGCGTATTGGACCAATTGCTGCAAGCATTGCTATTTCCGCCCTTGTATTATTTGGTGGATGGTTCTTATATCGGCAGTGGGCGATTGAGCGTCCGCTGGAGAATATTGTGAAGAGTGTAGATGGGGTTAATCATGTCGATATGAATGTGAAGGCGGATGAGCTGGAACTGAAGCTGAATTTGAAGCCCGGGACGGATTTGGGTGAATTGGTTCGGCACATTGAAAAGAACGGGGAGAAGCAAATCGGCAGCCGTACATTGAAGCTGAATATCGAGGATCATTCCTCGCCGGAGCTTGACCAGTTGTGGGAAAATGCGATGTTTACTGTCGCCCAGGCCATGGAAAATAAGCAATATACCCAAATTACGGCTGCGCTGAAACAGATGGAGCAAGAGAACAGCAAGCTGCAGGCTACGGCGGAAATGGATGAGAAAAACGTGTACATCACCTTAACAGACGGACAATACAGCAAATTTATTATTTTGCCGCGTACGCCGGAACGGATGGGGGTATGGCCAAATGCGTAAATGGATCATTGAAGCTGCTCTTGGCTTTATACTTGTACTCATCGTCTTTTTGGCGTTCATTGGCGTGAACATCATTCCACTCGTTACGGCTATCGTGTTATTCGGTGCGGTATTTGCCATGCTCAAAATGCGCGGCGGCATCACGATTGGAGCGGCCCAGGAACGGAAACGCAAAAAGCGCGGACCGGCGAAGCTGACCTTCGAGCAGATTGGCGGTCAGGAGAGCGCCAAGCAGGAGCTCTGCGAAGCGCTGGATTTCATGGTTCGCCATGAGGAAATCAGCAAGTTTGGCATCCGGCCGATTAAAGGGATATTGCTGACCGGTCCTCCTGGAACCGGCAAAACTTTGCTTGCCAAAGCAGCGGCGCATTATACAAACGCGGTGTTTGTGGCCGCTTCCGGCAGTGAGTTTGTAGAAATGTATGTTGGCGTGGGGGCTAGCCGGATTCGTGATCTGTTTAAAGAAGCGAGAACCCGCGCGGCCAAGGAAAACAAGGAAAACGCGATTATTTTCATTGATGAAATCGAGGTCATCGGCGGTAAACGTGAAGGCGGACAGCAGCGGGAATACGATCAAACGCTCAACCAGTTGCTTACGGAAATGGACGGCATTTATACGTCCGATACGCCGCGGATTTTGCTGATTGCTGCAACCAACCGCAAGGAGATGCTGGACAGTGCGCTGCTGCGGCCGGGCCGTTTTGACCGACATATTCAAGTGGATTTGCCGGACAAGAAGGGACGCCGCCATATCCTCGAACTGCATGCCGCGAATAAACCGCTGCGGGAGGACGTCGACTTGGACAAAATCGCCGAGGAATCGTTCGGCTTCTCCGGCGCTCAACTGGAAAGCGTAATGAATGAAGCGGCAATCTATGCGATGCGGGATGGCGTGGATCAAATCACCCAGGAACATCTGTCAGTCGCGATCGATAAAGTGCTGATGGGTGAGCAGACCGATCGTCAGGCAGCAGAGGAAGAGAAACGTCGCGTTGCCATCCACGAATTGGGCCATGCGATTGCTGCAGAGGTTGTTGCTCCGGGCAGCGTCAGTCAGGTTGCTCTAAGTCCGCGCGGAAGAGCGCTGGGTTATGTCCGGCACAATCCGCAGGACGAGAAGTACTTGTATACGAAATCGTATCTGGAAGGTCAAATCATGATCGCCTTGGCCGGGGCTGCCGCAGAAGAAATTTATTATGGCGGTCGCAGCACCGGATCAAGTAACGATTTCGAGCAGGCGTTAAAAATCGTGCATACGATGATGACGTCGGGGTTGACCGAGTTGGGGATCGTGAATATGGATATGGTGACAACTGAGGTGCTGATGAACGAAAACACTCGAATTTTGGAGGATCTTGCGGCCAGAACGAAGCAGTTATTGGAACAGCATTCGGCAGTTTTTGACAAATCCCTGGAAATTTTGTTAAAAGAAGAACGCCTTTCCGGCGAGCAATTTCGTTGTCAATTTCGTGACAGCGTCCATTTACCGGCATAAATCATGGTGCCGGTTATTTTTTTTTACTTTTTCTTCGTGCTAAGATATTATTATATGTTGGGTGTTAAAAGATGTATGTTTCGACATCTGGAAAACCATATTATGTACAGATGATGAAAGGATGGAGCGAGAGGACCATGAATTACAAACGAATTGGTGTCATCGGCGGCGGCACAATGGGTCAAGGCATCAGTGAAATGCTGGCTGCTAAAGGACTGGACGTGTTGCTCGTGGAGGAGACAGCCGATAAATTGGATCATGCCTATAACATGATCGAGACGAGTCTGGATAAGCAGCTCGAGAAATGGGCGATTACGAAAGCGGAGAAGAAACTGATCTTATCCCGTATTCATAAAGTTACACACTTTGCCGAACTCGGTACCTGCGATATGGTGATCGAGACCATTTCGGAAGATTTGGATGCAAAAAAAGAGGTATTCAAGCAACTGGACCAAGTTTGTCCAAGCAACATTATTTTAGCAAGTAATACCTCCACGCTGAGTTTGACCGAGATTGCCGGCGGAACGAAATATCCGGAGCGCGTCATCGGCATGCACTTTATTTATCCTGTTGCCAAAATCAACCTGGTAGAAATCATTCGCGGTCTGAAAACTTCGGATACGACGTTTGAAGAAACGAAGCGGTTCGTTGAAGAAGTCGTAGAGAAACGCGGCATCATGGTATATGAATCTCCGGGCTTTGTCACATCCCGGATTATTTGCGTTATGATCAATGAAGCGTTGCATGTATTGGGTGAAGGCGTTGCTTCTGCGGAAGAAATCGATGAAGCGATGCGCATGGGTTACCAATTCCAATATGGACCGCTGGAGATGGCCGACCGCTTTGGTCTGGATTCGGTGCTGGCCGCTTTGGAACGGATGTTCCGCGAATTCGGCGAGTTGAAATACCGTCCTTCTTTCGTGCTCAAGAAAATGGTCCGCGCCGGCAATTTGGGTGTTAAAACGGGCGAAGGCTTCTTTAAATACGATAAGGACGGTGACCGGCTGTGAAAGTGTTAGTAATTAATGCAGGAAGCTCCTCTTTGAAATATCAGCTGTACGATATGACCAATGAGACCGTATTGGCCAAAGGTCTGGTTGAACGGATTGGCATGGATTCCTCGATCCTGACCCACAAACCGACGGGCAAAGAAGAAGTGACGGAAGTCAGCGAAATTCTGGAGCATACAACGGCGATCCGTAAAGTGCTTGAGAAATTGACCGACAAAGAGCATGGCGTTCTGTCCTCGGTTGACGAAATTCAAGCGGTAGGTCACCGCGTCGTGCATGGCGGCGAAACGTTCAAAGGCTCTGCCCTCGTTACGCCGGAAGTAAAAGCTGAAATCCGCCGCTTGTTTGATCTGGCGCCGCTTCACAACCCGCCGGCAATCATGGGGATTAATGCGGCTGAAGTGAACATGCCAGGCGTTCCTAACGTAGTGGCTTTTGATACAGCCTTCCATCAAACAATGGAAGAGAAAGTGTACTTGTACCCGATTCCGAAGGTACTGTATAAGAAGCATCGCATCCGCCGTTATGGCGCACACGGTACCTCGCACCAATATGTCAGCCGTGTAGCTGCGGAATTTTTGAACCGTCCGATTGAAGAGCTGAAGATCATCACTTGTCACATCGGGAATGGGGCCAGCTTGACCGCGGTGAAAGGTGGAGTATCGGTGGATACCTCCATGGGTCTGACGCCTTTGGAAGGCTTGATGATGGGTACGCGCAGCGGTGACTTGGATCCAACGGTCGTTACCTTTGTCATGAATAAGGAAGAGCTGTCCATCAGCGAAGTGAACTCGATGCTGAACAAGCACAGCGGTCTGCTGGCGATTTCCGGAAGCAGCAGCGACATGCGGGATATTACTGATGGTTGGGAAGCTGGCAAACCGAATGAAACGCTCGCTTTTGAAATGTATGAATATCGCCTGCGTAAATACATCGGTGCATATGCTGCGGCCATGAACGGGGTTGACGTCATCGTCTTTACGGCTGGCGTGGGCGAGAACTCGGCGATCGTCCGTGAGAAAACCTGTGAAAACCTCAGCTACTTGGGCGTCGAGCTGGACAAGGAACTGAACAAAGTTCGTTCTGGGGAACCGCGCCGGATCTCGACTCCGAATTCGAAGGTCGAAGTTTTGGTGATCCCGACCAACGAAGAGCTGATGATCGCTCGCGATACGCTGCAGATCGTGCAGGAATCGAAGTAAAATACGGCGAATTTAAACCAGTAGGTTTTTAAATATCGTTTTCGTTAGAGGAGAGATATAAGCATGGCGGTCAAAACTGTGATTCGTCAAGTGAATGAGCATGTCGGGGAACAGGTCGTCATCGGCAGTTGGCTCAATAACAAACGTTCCAGCGGTAAAATTCAATTTTTGCAGCTTCGGGACGGGACCGGCTACATCCAAGCAGTTGTAGTGAAGAACGAGGTATCTGAGGAAACCTGGAACAAAGCCAAAAGCTTGACCCAAGAATCCTCGATGTACGTGACGGGCGTTATTCGCGAGGAGCCGCGAAGCAAGTCCGGTTATGAAATGACGGTTACCGACATCGAAATCATCCAATTGACCGAAAACTATCCGATTACGCCCAAAGAACACGGGGTTGATTTCTTGATGGACCATCGTCACCTGTGGCTTCGTTCCTCGAAGCAGCGGGCGATTATGGTCATTCGGGCTGAAATTATTCGCGCCGTGCAAGAGTTTTTCGATCAAAACGGGTTTACGCTGGTGGATCCGCCAATCCTGACGCCGACATCGGCGGAAGGAACGACGAACCTGTTCCATACGAAATACTTTGAGGAAGACGCTTATCTAACGCAAAGCGGCCAGCTATATATGGAAGCTGCTGCGATGGCATTAGGGAAAGTGTACTCCTTCGGGCCAACATTCCGTGCTGAGAAATCCAAGACCCGCCGCCATTTGATCGAGTTCTGGATGATTGAGCCGGAAATGGCCTTCACCGATCATGAGGAAAGCTTGAAGGTGCAAGAGAATTTCATCACGCATGTGGTGCAATCGGTATTGAAAAATTGCCGGGCCGAGCTGGAAGCTGTAGGCCGCGACGTGTCCAAGCTGGAAGGCATCCAAGCGCCGTTCCCGCGGATCACGTATGATGAGGCGATTGAATACCTGCATACGCAAGGTTTTGAAATTCCTTGGGGCGAAGACTTCGGAGCACCGCACGAAACGGCGATTGCCGAACGTTACGACAAGCCGGTGTTTATCACCCATTATCCAGCGGGAATCAAGGCGTTCTATATGAAGCCGGATCCGAATCGTCCAGAGGTCGTACTCTGCGCCGATATGATTGCTCCGGAAGGCTACGGGGAAATTATCGGCGGTTCGCAACGGATTGACGATCCGGAACTGATGGAGGAACGCTTCAAGGAGCATAACCTGTCGCCGGAAACGTACCAATGGTACCTGGATCTGCGCAAATACGGCTCGGTTCCTCACTCCGGCTTCGGCCTCGGATTGGAACGGACTGTTGCTTGGATTTGCGGTCTGGATCACGTACGCGAGACGATTCCGTTCCCGCGGATGCTGTACCGGTTGTATCCATAAGGCTACTGAAAGGTGAGCTTAATCTATGGCCATGAATGAAGGCAACAACGCTTGGGCGAAGGGCATGGCTCTCGGAATGGAGGCGGGGATGGTGAACATCCCATACCCGCTGCTTGCCCATTACCGGAAGCTCCGTTTAAGCGATACAGAAGCGATGTTGCTGATCCAGTTACTGGCTTTCCAGCAAATTGAGCGTAACGATTTCCCGTCGATTGAGCAGCTGGAATCACGGATGGACATGGCACCCGGAACGCTTGCCCCGGTCATTCGCGGTTTATTGAAGGAAGGCTGGATCAGCATCGACGAGACGGTTGATGAAGCAACCGGCATCCATTCGGAGCATTATAATTTGCATGGTATGTACAAGCGGCTGGGCGAGTGGCTGGCTGCGCAGCCATCGGCCGCCTCCGGCCGCAAACCGGTAGATTCTGCTCCTGATGTTCGGGAGGAGCCGGAACGGAACTTATTTGTTATCTTCGAAAAAGAATTTGCCCGTCCGCTTTCGCCGATGGAATGCGAGACGATCTCCAGCTGGGTGGACCAAGACCGTTATCCAGAAGAGCTGATCCGATTGGCGCTGAAGGAAGCGGTATTTGCCGGAAAGGTCCATTTCCGGTACATTGACCGGATCTTGCTGGAATGGAGCCGCAACCGCGTGCGTACAGCGGAGGACGTCAAAGCTTATACGCAACGCTTTCGCAGCGGGATGCGATAAGTCAATAAAAATAAAGAGAGTGCCTCTCAATGGGAGAGGCACTCTCTTTTTATGCAAAACTCATAGTTAGCCTTGAATCACCGCAATCACAAAGATCACCCAACCCGCGAGGAAACTGACGCCGCCTAACGGCGTAATGGCGCCTAGCTTGCGGATGCCGGTCAAGCTCAAGGCATACAGGCTGCCGGAGAATAGAATGATACCGGCAAGCAGGAACCAGCCGGCGAGGACGATGAGCGATTCGCTCTCGAGCTGTGCTGAGGTAAGACCCAGCAGAAGGAGTCCGATTCCGTGGGCGATATGGTATTGGATGCCCGTTTGATACGTTTTTTGCCGATCTTCGGTTAAGCGGTTTTTGAGGGCGTGGGCGCCGAAGGCACCGAGCGCAACCGCAAGAAACATCAGAATTCCACCCAGAGTAAGCAGTAAGGTCATGGTAGATAACACCTCCCTCCAAATCTTACCGATTCCCCTTAGGCTCGTCAATCCAAGTCAAAAAAAGCAGCGCGTTCGTAAAGAACCGCGCTGCTAAATATATGAATGGGGAGGTGGAGTTATTCAGTTTCCTTACTTCACCGGGAGCTCAATTTGACCATACCCGACGGTCGTAAACCAGTTCTTCACGGTATCGAAGTCCTTCGAGAAGGACAAACAGAGCAGCAAGAGAATGCGAGCATGGGCGGCGTTCAGGTTGTCACCGGCGATAATCCCTTCACCGCTGGAATAGTTGCTGCCTGATCCGGTCCGGGTCGTTGTGACGAACACAACGCCTTTCTCGATAGCGGCTTTACGCTCTTCGGTCATTGCCTTGGAGATCCCGCCTGCTCCGGTGCCAGCCGTAACGATGCCTTTGGCTCCGTTGGCGACAAATCCGCTGATCGCACCTGCACCGGCATCTTGATAGGAGTAGGCGATTTCGACCTTCGCCAAGTCCTTTTTGCTGATTTTGCTCAGATCAAACGGTGTTGCCCAATCTGCAGCCGATTTTAGAGCACGGAACGGTGCGCGGTAAACGCGGATCGTTTTTTCGTCGATATAACCAAGTGCTCCAATTTCCGGCGTCACGAACGTATCGGTCCGATAGGAGTTCGTTTTCGTAACCTCACGGGCGGCATGGAACTCGTCGTTCAGCATGACGACGGTGCCGAAATATTTCGTCTTTCCGCTCGCCGCCAACTTAATTGCGTTATAAAGGTTAGCTGGCGCATCCGTCCCGATGACCGTCCAAGGCCGCATGGAACCTGTAACAACGACCGGTTTGGGGCTGCGCACGGTCAAATCCAGGAAGTAGGCGATTTCTTCCATTGTATCCGTACCGGTTGTTACCACAACCCCGTCTTGGGTTTTGAGGGCTTCATCAACTTTCAAGGAAAGATCGTATAATTGCTCAATCGTATAAGCGCTGGAGCCTGAGTTGCCGAATTGATATGTAGAGACATCGGCGATTTGGTCTTTATTAGGGAGGGAGGCTACGAGATCGGCAATTGGCAGCGAGCCGGCTCGATAGGTTTGGAAGCTCGTTTCATCCGTGGATTGCCCGGCAAGTGTGCCGCCGGTGGCGATCACCTGTACTTTCGGCAGTTTCTTGACAACTTCGGTCGCGGTAACGGTACCTGTCACCGTTTCGGCTGCAGAAGCTGGTGAGAGATATAAATTGGGGAGCAGTGCAGTCACGGCGAGGCCGGCAACTAATAAGGTCTTCAAACTTCGGGATGTCCACTTCTTCATTCCATCAACCTCCAAGATGTTATTAAGTTAACATTATGTAATAAAAACTGCCACAATGATTGTTGACTTGAGAGAAATTATAGTTTGATGTCATGTATATTGACAAACAGGTTAAAGGGCGAATAAAACGCTTAAACCTTTAGTTATCAAGCTCTAACGATTTGTAGAACGATTTTAAAGGCAGTTTCAAAATATTTAAATAGTCGAATTTAATGTAAACATTTATGACATGAACAATTTTTTGGGTAGTTTGTAGCACTTTTGCGGGTTCAAACGTTTTTTCAATTAGTATGCAGGGGCAGGGTGGACAACCGTCGTCAATATGATGGGAGGAGGGGAGAGTTATTGATGAAAGATCGTTTGTTCTAAGATTTCAGAAGGGAGATCACAGCGTCTTTCCTTGGTTGATCCAGGAATATGGGACCTATGTGTATCGAGTAGCCTACTCGGTGCTGCATGATGCCAAGGAAGCGGAGGATGCTGCCCAGGAAACCTTCCTGCAAATCTATAAATCTCTCCCGGAGTATCGCTCTCAAGGTCTTAAAACCTGGTTGACCCGGATCGCCGTTAACAAGTCGATTGACATCAAGCGGAAGCGGGACCGGCGCAAGGAAGAGCATTGGGACCCGGCGGATCTGGACCTGCACGCAACGGATTCGGATGAAGGTAATCTGTTTGGTTTACTCCATGCTGAGCGGACTGTGGAGGTCCGTCGAAGAATTGCCGCGCTTCCGGCGGGGCATCGCCAGATCGTCACAAAATTTTACCTGGAAGGCAAAAGTCATGATCAAATCGCCGCAGAGCTAGGTGTAGCGGTGAAAACAGTAGAATCGAAGCTGTACCGGGCAAGGGCCTATATTCGCGAGCACTGGTCAAGGGAGGAATGGGGATGAGCCAACATCAGCCAGAGGATTTAGCGCTATGGCGCAGTTATATTAGCGGCGAACTGGATGCGAACACGGAGTCACGCTTGGAAGCCTTACTGCAAGGGGATGAGGCGGCCTTTGCTGGTTATGCGGCTGTACTATCCTCCGTGGAACGCGAGCTTCCGGGACCGATAGATGAGGCAGCCTATCGGCAATCGATCATAGAAAAGCTTCCGTGTGCAAGGGAGAGGAAGGCGCGCACCGGCAGCCGCAGAGCCTGGAGTCGTCATCCGTTGCTGCACTATGTGATTGCGGCAACTTTGACCGCATTGCTGCTGGGAAGCGGTGTTTTTGATCATATCGCGTTAAAAAGCAATCAACTGATCCAACGTCCGAACTCATCCTCTCTGAGCGAGCGGATGATGAAGGCAACAACCAGCTGGCTTGACAGCTGGCAACGATAACAAATTCATTTTCTATAGGAATGGTATGAAGCGATGATCGAGGAAAGGAAGAAAGCATATGCCGTATGAGCGAAATCGACTGTTAGCTTTACTGTTAAATTTTATCCCTGGTCTGGGACATCTCTATTGGGGCAAAAAAGGAAGAGGGATCACCTATCCGATCCTGTTTTTTGGCGGAATTTTGTTTGGATTGGTTGTAGCAATGGCTGCGGACAGCGGGGAGATGGCCATGTTCACCTTGGTCGCGTCCATTATTCTCTGGTTGATCTCGATGTTTGACCTGTTGATCACGATGCTTCGCGAATCGCCGGAGGAACGGGCTTACCGGGAGCATGTTCGTCAGATGACCGGCGAAGGAAGAGAGTCGGAGAAATTCTTTACCATCTTGCTGTCGTTTGTACCCGGTCTGGGTCATTTTCAACTTGGACTTATGCAGCGCGGGCTTTCGTTTTTGATCGCCTTTTTTGGCTTGATCACGATGATGTTTTTTGTATCTGGCCTTACACATGATTCCGTGTTTCTGCTGTTCCTTGGTCTGCTGCCGATCATTTGGCTGTACAGCATGTTCGATGCGGTGCAGCTCGTGAACCGGAAATTAGCGGGCGAGCCGTTGGTTGACCGAACCCCCTTTGACGACTGGGAAGCCGGAAGAATAGAAGGTCGGCGCAGCAAAGTGCTGGCGACATTGTTATCCGCATTTCCCGGGGCAGGTCAAATGTACCTCGGGTTGCAGAAACGCGGCCTGCAAATGATGGTCCTGTTCCTGGGCAGCTTCTATATCATTGATGTGTTTCGGTTATCGGTGTTTTTGTTCATCCTCCCGATCATCTGGTTTTATTGTTTCTTCGACGGTCTGCAGCAGACGAGCCGCTACGGAATTTTACCTATGGAGGATCAACCGCTGCTGGAAACCCGCGGTGAATACCAGCATTGGCTGGGTATTGCGTTGATTCTGCTAGGAATTTATTTCGTGGGGATGGAACTGATCATTCCAGTACTAGATGCTAATTTCCCCGAGCTTCATATCTACTATCGAATTGAAAAATACCTCCGTCCGACGATCGTCGCCGTCTTGCTGATCGGCGGGGGAATCAAGCTGCTTGCCCGGCCGAAACGGCGGGATGTGTTCTGGAGCGACGAGGAAATCTAACACAT
>NZ_JAWDJI010000051.1:0-19793 GCF_032465655.1 Paenibacillus sp. 3LSP
GCCAAACAGGTCGTTTCCGGCAATCGAATCATCGCAGATCGGATCGTCAGTTTCTTTGACCCGGAAGCAAGACCGATTAAGAAAGGTAAGCTGGCCAAAGGAACTGAGTTCGGCTACAAGGTGCGAATCGACGAGACGGAAAGCGGCTTTGTGACCGGCTACGCTGTCTACGAGGGGAACCCCTCGGATGATGAACTGCTCGTTCCCGCTGTACAGGCGCATATCAAGCAATTCGGCAAAGCGCCGCAAGCTGTAGCGACCGACCGCGGTTTCTCAAGCAAGAAGAACGAAACGGCCATTACCGAACTTGGTGTGAAGCGAGCTAGCTTGCCGCGAAAGGGCAAAAAAGGCATTGCCCGATCCGAGTACGAAAACGAATTATGGTTCAAAGACTTGCAGCGTTACCGTGCAGCTGGAGAAGCGAAGATTAGTCTTCTCAAGCGGAAGTACGGTTTGAACCGCAGCAGGTATCGGGGCTTTGTCGGCTCAAAATGCTGGGTCGGCTTCGGGATTCTGACCCACAACCTGCAAAGAGCGGCAAAAATGCTCCAAAACTAACATGGAAACCGATCATTAGGGAAAGTTCCCCCTCACAACCCAGCCAGCAACCCGAAACTATTTTTGAAAATCGACTTTTTCAGGAGCAACTAGCTAGCTAACTATTTGGTGGAACGCGGGATCGAGTTTCAGTCGAATAGTGAAGGGCCAATCATCCTGATCGGCTTCTGCACAGCGCTGATGCAGCTATTGAACTTATATCCGCATGAGATTTATCATCATTTCAATAAATGAAATCGAGGAGATCCAATATGAGCAAAGTATATTTCGGCAAGTTTGACAGTAGAAGACCGCATCAAATCCAAGAGAAGTATTACGCCGCCGGCGCCAAGGAGAGTACCTGGTACGGAGGGATCGAACCGGGGGATTTCGTGTTTGTGGTGACCAATGCCAACGTAATTGCGTTATGGAAAGTGAGGGAATATGGGCATAAGGTAAATCCTATTAATCCGTCGGATACAGGTGTTGTTTTTTTCGAAGAAATCAAGCGGTTTCCGCATCCTGTACCCGTCGTGCAATTTATTAAAAGTCCATATTTCAATTTGGATCTCAACTTGCTTAATAAAATTAACAAAGCTACTCCAGGTCACGGTTTCTTTCCCATTGAGACAACCTCGGCGTTTCCCATGGAAAACTGGGATCAGCTTTCTTTTACATCGGTTCGTCGTTATTACGTCACACTAAGTTCTCAACTCCCGCCAGTTGCAGAAAACGACATCATGGTTGTAATCGACAATCTCGTAACATCAAGAATAGTCGGGATATTGGAATGGAAGAATGGACAATCCCAACCTTATGCCAGTTTGCAGAAACTGTACGAGGACAAAAATTCCGTCAATGAACGGTATACATTGCTACAGTTGCTTGAATTTGCCGAAGAGGAAGCGCCGATTAAACGTAACTATTTGAAAAGCGTCCTGAATGAATTGGAAAAGCAAGGTTATTTTGTAGTGGATAATCCTATTCGCCTTTATGACAACGTCTTGGTTGGCCGCCGCAAGACACCGATCAGCAAACCGAATATGGAAGTTGGAACTGATGGGAAAACGCCAATCACGCATGCGTTAGAATCTTCGGATGTCGAGGACGCGCCGGAATTGTTTGAACAATACCGTGCGTATGCTGAGTTGCTGGATTTCAACCCCAATTTGATTTTATACGGACCGCCGGGAACAGGGAAGACGTTCGCTACGAAGAACATCATTGAAGCGTTTGAGTATACATTCCGTAAACGATATATCCCGTTCGTCCAAGTTGAACGGGAAGAACGGGTACGTTTCATCACTTTCCACCAGTCCTACTCGTATGAGGAATTTATTGAGGGCATTCGCCCCCAATTGGAAGAAGACATGAAGCAAGACGAAGCAGGTGGTGAGATTCGGTACCGTGTGGAGCCTGGCGTTCTGAAAAAGATGGTGGAAGACGCGTCAGCACAAATTATCAAAGCGGAATCTGAGTCCTCCGGTATTTCGGGAGCCGAGTTCATACATTCGGGATCCCGGGTCTGGAAAGTATCGCTCGGCCGCCGCAACAGCGATCACATTTACAACCAATGTAAAGCGGGCAAACAAATAGCGGTCGATTTTCTCGATCACATCGACCTTACAGACAAATCATATGACGAAATTTATTCCTTGCTTGAGAATGAGCGGGATGATGGGGCTCAAAAGCCTACAATGGATGCCAATACGCTAGATACTCTCATTAACCAAATGGAACGAGGTGATATCGTATTTGTCTATGATGGCCCTCGGACGATTCGGGATATTGGTGTGATAACAGGGGATTATGCTTACAGAAAGGGACATGTGGCGCCACATGTCCGGCCGGTTGCGTGGTTGAAAGAATTTACGGACCCCGCGGATATTTACGATATGAACGGCGGAGTAAGTCTTACTCTCAAAACGATTTACGAGCTTCCCCGAATTCAAATGTCCGACGTTCAGAAATTGATCGGTATTTCCAACGATATAAATAAAACGGTTAAGACACAGCAGCATCAGCAAAAACCATACTATTTGATCATCGATGAAATCAACCGAGGTAACATCTCTAAAATCTTTGGCGAACTGATAACATTGATTGAAAAGGACAAAAGGCAAACGGTCAGCACGATCTTGCCCTATTCCAAAAAGCCTTTCTCGTTGCCTAGGAACCTGTATATTATCGGTACGATGAATACTTCCGATCGATCGATCGCGATGCTGGATACCGCGCTAAGAAGACGGTTCGTATTCGCGGAAATGGAACCAGATTATGCGGTTTTCGAACAAAATACAGCAAAAGTGGGCTCGGTGGAACTCGCAAGTCTTTTGCGCAGCCTTAACGAAAAAATATCGGAGAAGCTGGATCGAGACCATCGGATCGGCCACGCCTATTTGATGGATGTTTTAACGATCGATGATCTTTTTAAGAGCTGGTATTATAAAATTTTGCCATTAATCGCTGAATACTTCTACAACGATGTCGCTGCTATTCAGTCGGTTGTTGGAACCAAGTTCTTCGAGAAATCCGGAAGCATGCGGTTCTTAAGCACGCAGCCTTCCGATAAAGATACGGTTTCCGACTTCGAGAAGGCCTTGTTGACCCTCTATAAAGGAATAGAAGACTGATGCCGAAACTCATCACCGTCTTTGAAGACAGGTATTCGTTGGAACCAATCTCGAATGAACATAGGATGGAATTATCTTCGTTGGAGTCCATTTGGGGAAGGCAAAATATTAGCTTCAGTGTAGATAACCGAGTGCTGCTAAGGAAGTATGTTGGATTTATCGCCACTCCTTCCTTGCAGCTACAGATTCTGCCCAAACTTTATGAAGATGCGGCATCCGCTGAAGACTTCGAAGAGGAAAAACGTTCGTCCGTTCGGATGCTGTTCCGTTTGCTGGCATCTAGCGGGTTCCTTTCAGTCAAAGATATTCCGGAACCTCAACTTATAGCGGCTATGAACGGAGATTTGCTGGAGATTTTCATTCACATTTTCATTAAGAGGTTCTTGGAACTCTTTCAGAAGCAAATTCATCGTCAATATGAAGATTTTGAGGGCAACCTGGCCTTCATTAGAGGAAGGATCCTTTTTCAGCGGCAGTTGCTCAGGAATGGGGGATTTAAGCATAAGCATTATGTTAGTTATCAGGAATTCACGGAAGACAATCTGCTTAACCAAATCATTAAAGCCACAATGATTTCACTTAGAACATTGACGAAAAACGAGGAAAACAAAACTAGTTTGAGCCATGCGCTTTTGCTTTTAGAGGATATTTGTCCCATCCGGCTTACCGAATCGATGTTCCAAAGAGTACGATTCAATCGGTTAAACGAAGACTATCGGCCGGTGTTTGAACTCGCTAAGATGTTTTACCTTAACCGTCAACCTGGGGTCCATGCGGGCGACGAGCGTACCTTTACCTTTTTGATCCCATTGAATCAATTATTTGAGTTCTCGTTATATCAATGGTTGGATAAGGGGTTATCTTCGGATGATTGGGTGGTCCGTTATCAGACGCCACAACGTTACTTGGATGCTGAAAAAGAGGTTTTTCTGCTCAGACCCGATATTACAATCGCATGCAGCCGAGCAGGATCAGACACGCCAATCGAAATGATTGTAGATGCGAAATATAAAAATCCCATTTCTGAAGAGAATACTCGACTTTCGGAGTCGGATGTTTACCAAATGTTGGCCTACGCAGTCCGTTATCAATGCAATCGGTTGTTTCTGGTATACCCAGTTTTCCGTGCGAATAAATATTTCCAGAATCCGCTAGCAACCTATTTGATACATAACGGAAATCAGGAGATCCGGATATCAGCTCTTCATATTGACATTGCTTCCGAAGACCTGGATCAAATACAAAAAGAGTTCATAAAGTTAATATGCCATTTTTTTGAGAGTTAAGAAGGGAGCATGAAATGAAAGTTCCGGAAGAGGCTAGTCCTTATGAGATACGAGAACTAGCCGAGCAACAGTGACCTTTGCTATTATTGATTTCAAAGCACATCCACTATATAATAAATTTGTTCCTTCTATCGCTTCTGTTCCCAACGGAAGCCTAATGAGTGGCCATCCTCTGGCCCAAATCATGTCCTCGCGGGACAGTTGATTGATACCATTTCCTCGAGCCAGGTGCTTTCGGTATCCAATTCCCTTTATGGTGATTAATTACAACACGGGAGTAGTCTGTCCTTGTGTACTATAATTGTTCAAATAATGAACCCGAATGAAGCATTTTTTCTTTGCTTTCTTCGGGTTCTTTTTGTTGTTATTGAAGAAGATCGGAACACGCGTCATTCAGCAGCTTCGCAGCGTCAACTGGAGGAACATATCGCAAAGTTGTTGATAACTGCTTATGGCGTAGTTGTCGTTTTATAGCGATAATGTCAATCCCACTGCTCTGCATCAAGTATGCCGTTGTATGTCGAAAACTATGGGCAGTGACTGTCTTTTGTATGCCGGCCTCTAGGCAAAGATTCTTGATGATTCGGTTTAATGCTGCTTTTGTTAGTGGTCGATTGTTTTCAAAGAAAACCTCGGAATGTCCGGAATTCCGCCATTCTTCTACAACCGGATGATGCAAATAACGCTCCAACTCAACAACGAGGGAATCGGGCATATAAACGACTTCGGAGGAGGTTTTCTGCCCTTTGTTCACCAGAATAACCTTGCGCTCAAAATCAATCTGTTCGTACGATAGCTGTATAATCTCCCTGTTTCGAAGAGCGGTCGTTGACATTAGCAATATGAGGATGTAGAACTTCCGGACAAATGGATCGGCTTTAAGCGCTGCTTGAAATAATCGTTGACATTCACCAATGGAGAGGGAACGATCTATTATTCGGCGTTCATAATACGGATTCGGATAGTTTTTCATGGGGTTATTTTTAATCATCCCAAGACCGTGGAGTAACGTGAAGAAGTGTTTCAGGTAAACAATGTTATTGAAAATGGTATTCTTTGATGCCTGAAAATTTTGCTTCAGGAACTGAATATAACCATCAATGCAATCAGCATCAATAGGTCGATAGGTCTCAGATTCCGTGTCGTAGTAAAATTTGTCGAAATCCAATTCTCCCTCAAAGTCTAAGCTCAGATATTGTTCAAATTTCATGAATTGGCGACTATAAGCGTAAATTGCAGAATCCTTGAGATGGGTATGTTTTTTCCAGTTGGCATAGTAAGGGGAATCCAATAACAAACGTTTCATTTGTTCTCCAACCTTTCTCTAATTTTTTGAATAATCTCTTGGGCAAATGGGTGTTTGTTAATGGCGTCACGAAGTTGATCATCGAAAAGCCGCAAGTACTTCATCGTGCTGTCGATCGACTCGTGACCTAGAAGTTTTGAGAGGGTGTATATATCGATCCCTGCTTCAAGGCCTTGAACGGCAAAAGAATGACGAAAAGAGTGAGGACCTAAACGATCTTTGTCTTCCTCTTTTATCGACCGAGACTCGCGAATAATACGTTTCATAAATTGCTGAATGGCTCTAGATGTGATGGGTTTATCCCCGGCAGTGCTTGAAAAGATATAGAGCCTTTGATAATCGGAATCTGGCATCACCTCGCGAGCGCGACTGTATTTTTTCTCTATAAAATCTGTGAGCATCATTAAGGCGAGCTCGTTGATTTTTCGGACTTTCTTGGTATTCTCAGCCCCTTTGGGTGTTACCTTGATTGTTTGAGTATCAGGAGTGATATCACCGATTCTTAGATGGCAGAGCTCGTTTATGCGAATTCCACTCCCAAGGAAAGTCCAGATAATTGCAGTGTAAAGGCTATCGTGGTTACGAGATTGAGCGATCTGCAAGATTTCCGCGATCTGCACTTTAGTAAAGGCTTTTGGTGCGTCATCGTTTGACCATCGAACGCGTAGTATAGTCTTCAAGTCCCCGAGATCCTGATGACCAAAGAATATTTTGTATGTGGTCTTTATGAAGGTTCGAAGAAAGGAAGACTTCTTGGCTTTTGTATTAGGATCCTCATTAAGCTTAATATAGTCGGACAAGAATTCGCCGTTTGATACCTTTTCAAACTGCGGATCGTTGCCAAACTTTTCCTTCACATGTTGCTGGAAAAGTTTCATCTCTGACCGATACGTTGTTTGCGTGGTCCGGCTAAGTCCAGAAAACTTGCTGCTTTGATAGAAAGCATCAACGGCTTCGAGAAATGAAACGTTCCGCACTGCCGGGGGCATATTAGGTTTTGGCTGTGTCTGGACAGGCAAGGTTTCCATAACTTGCCGCATTTTCTCTGGACCATAAAGACATAACAGCTGATTCAGTTGTTCTTTAAGTTCGGTATACTTTGTATCGTTGATTACTTTAGGCATGGGAACCTCCTCAGTAATTGATTTTGTTTACAGCACTTGTTAATTGATTGGGGCTCCGGTGGACGTATCGTGCAGTATTTTCTGGCCGATCATGCCTTGCCAAGTACATAAGCAATTGTGACGGGCAATCTGTACGTTCCGACAACCTGCTGATGAAAGTGTGCCTCAGTAAATGGGGCCCCCCTGGATATTTCCATCCCGAGACAAAAGAATAAAGTTTGTACTGTGCCCTTAATTTGCGAATAGTTGATTGGCTGTTGTTTCCAAACAGATGGACATCTTGACCTTTGTTGACAACAAGCTTTTGAAAGTAATTCTGTAGCGGATCAGGTAAGGGTAGAATGGCCGATTTCTCGTTTTTTCCGAAGACAGAGATGGTTCTATTCTCGACATTGATATCCTGATAGCGAATGTTAGCAACTTCATGAATTCGCAAACCGAGACAAAGCATCAACCCAAAGGCTGCCAGTTCCAATGTGGGATGATCAGAATAGAGTTGGATATTATGAAAAAAACACTGGAGCTCAGCATCTGTTGGTAACTCGCGATAATAGTATCTCTCGTACGGGATTCCTGTAACATCCATTGTTATGTCTTTAGCAAGCCAGCCCAATTTATAGAGGTTAGCCAGAAGGAATCGGATATCGTAAAAACAATTGCTAACCGTTTGCTTGATATAGATCCCTTTCTTTTCTAAACGGAGTAAATATTGCTTGAATTCGAGTAGATGCTCCTCAGTAACTAATGACAATGGTAATTCATCGCATGAAGTGCTCTGGAACTGAACGTATGTTTTATTCAACCAGTTTAAAAATAGGGCGTAACTGATTTTATATTTACCGTTAACGCTTTTTTCCTTGACTCCTGAACGGTGTAAATCTTTAATATGCGCAGTGATAGCGGGATGATTTATATCTTGAGTCCTCTTTTTTGTAGAAATACCGTTTGTTGATTTCTTTAATTCGAACCCATTAGAGATTAATTTTCGAGCTATTGCTAGAATCATGTCACGTTGAACGAAATTGTAGGAAGAATGCTCAATGAATTTAATAAGTGCATCTTTATTTGCCAATTCTTTGTTTTGAATGGATCTAGCATCAAGCCCATAACGGGTTTTAAAAAAATCAATGAGCTCTAGTGCGTATTCCATCAAAGAAAAGTAACTGGTGGATTTGATCGACTTTTTATTATCAAGGTAATCCAGTAGCACGGGGGCAAAGATTTTGCCTTGAATCTGGGTTGAAAAGATCCATTCATTTAATGCAAGAGAACCACTTTCTGGTGAACATATCTCGACGTCCTCTTCAGGCCAACGAAATGCATACATGGTATTCAAGAACGTGAGCACCTTCTCCCAACTAAGACTCTTAATATCATGATTGCCAGTTGGGGCGGTTTGTAAACATTCTTGCGAAGTAGAGTTCTCATAAGAAGCATTCTCTGAAGTAGTTTTCGCATTTTGCTTCCAATGACATGAATTCATGAATCCCAAAATATCGATATCTCTAATATTCTGAACGTTATCCATCTACATCTCTCCCTCAGATTCTGTTTCATCGACCGTTCAGACCGCAGTTTTTGCTTAGAAAGGAGGTGGGGCCCGATGGTCCACATCATTGATGTAAAGGTATCATTTGCTTTGACTTCTGTCCCGGTTGCTCCACATTTGGAGCAAAAACACGTTGATTTTCGGGTTGTGCGAGGATTTTGGTCGAAAGAAACAAGAATCTGCTCCATATATGGAGAGATGATGATGGATGCCTTGATACGGGATTAAGCTGATGGAGGGTAAAGCTTAGGTTGAAGGTAGATCTTCTTCAACTGGCTTTCCAATTCATCAAGGATGAAATAGATGAAATCACTTATATCAGCAGGCATGATCAAGACTGGTATGAGGTTAGCAACTAGCAGCTACTGACCCACTAACTTTCGGAATTCTGCTGCGGAAGCTCTCCTTGCCTAATCGTCGAAGAGCATTGATTCAGGCTTTTGCTTTAAGGACAGTGGAGCTAAGAACACTCTTGCTGGGGGATTTTTCGGATTCTTCTTCAACGATTTCTGACCTATATCATCCAGTGAAATATAGAAGAAGATTTACCAATGAGCTGTTAGCCCAATTTGGCATCATCCACCGCGTACCTTTTGATTGGGTTTATAAGGATGGGTCTGTTGTAGAGCGATGGAACTTCAAAAATTATGATTTTAGTGGGATAGCTTTAACTCATATGAAAGACATAATCCCGTTATTGAGAATGGCTGAAGGCCGAAATAGAAATGTGAATGGATATGCCATCCAGGCAAGCACGGATCAAGAATGTTATATCCGTTTGGAATCACGAGCGGATGTGATCGTCGTTGATCTTTATCAAGCTAACTTATTGTGTTTGGACCAACTCATGTCCGGGCTAAAGTCGACGTCCTTCAAATGGTCTGGCTTCATTACCCAATCCGTTGTGCCTGGGTACCGGTACTGGACATTCATTGGGGCGGATCATGAATCGGCTATTGTTCGAATCATGGAATCGGAGTTCAAGTATATCCAAAACGACATGCGATTGTGATAGGACAAACCGCAGACGGAATAAGGTGTATTGAGGTGAAAAGTATGGAGCGAATGCCGACAATCAAAATCGTATATGTGCCTCATACTTTATGTAGTGATTCAGTTCAAGTCTCAAACACCTTATCCGCTGCAGAGGCCAAAAATGCCGTTATCGATTACATCCTAAAGCGTTTGATCTTGAAACCGACTGAATAAGCCGGTTTTTTTGTTTCTCTCTTTGTCCATACTGGAAAGTGATAGTGATAAGAAAGGAGAAGAGCGAACCTCCATGTATACGGCCATATATCCAAGGGTTTCTACAGGCATGCAAGCATCAGAGGGCACAAGCCTTGATGCACAAATTGAGATTTGCATGCGGAAAGCGAAAGACTTGGGAATTCCCGAATCCATGATCAAAGTTTATCGCGAAGAAGGATTCACAGGTGAAGATATCGATCGGCCCGCCATGAATGAATTCAGACAAGATGTTGCGCAAGGGCTGGTCCGTCGCTTGATTGTTACCCATCCCGATCGATTGACAAGGGACTTAACCGATAAATTAATCCTCTGCCGAGAGCTGGAGCGGAACCAGGTTGAATTGGTGTTCGTGGACACGGAATACCGGAATACGCCGGAAGGGCAGCTTTTTTTCAACCTGATGAGTTCCATAGCACAATACGAGTTGTCTTTAATCAAGAAGCGGACGGTACGCGGAAGACTTAAAGCGGTGGAAAAAGATAAGAAGATCATGCCCATGCGTGTGGCTCCCTATGGATATGACCTTCATGAAAATACTTTGATTATCAATGAGCAGGAAGCCGAATTTGTCCGGAAGATATACCACTGGTATGTTCATGAGAACTATACGCTTCGTGAAATCGGGGATCGACTCTATTCCTTAGGGGCGGTACCCAAACGGGGGGAAAGCAGGAACTGGAGCGCCAGTTCTATTCGAAGGGTCCTTACTTCAGAGGTATACATCGGCAAATTCTATTACAATCGTAGAGAAACCCGGAAGATTCGCGGGGAGAAAACCAAGAACGGTACACCGAAAAAAACATATTCCTTTCGCGAGGAGAAGGATTGGATCGAGGTTACCGTGCCAAGTATCATTGACCCGAATCTGTTCGAATTAGCCCAGGTGCAGAAAGAGAAAAACATGAAACGGTCAGGGAATGTAAAATATGAGTATTTGTTAAAATCCATGATCCGGTGTGGGCATTGCGGCAGAATGTGGCAAGCAACTACTTATACAGGCCGAGTAAATAAAGAAACGGGAGAAAAGATCCGTTATACCTGCTACAGGTGTCCGAACCTATTCCCGAAGAAGTACGGTGAAGGAGTTGAGAAGTGCCCGACTCAAACGTTACGCGCCGATATGCTGGACCATTACGTCTGGAAGCTGATCTTGGAGACATTGTCGGATCCCGATGATTATATGGAAAGACTGCAAAACAAATCGAATGAGATTAACCTGGAACTTCAATCCGCCGCGGACCACATCAAACGTCAACTGGAGCAGAAGGAGAAGGAAAAGGAAAAAATCAAAATCATGTTCAAGCGGGAGGTCATCGATGAGCAGGAGATGCTCACAGAAATGCAAAAAATCAATGCCGGACTGAGGACGCTGGAGCAGGAGCTTGCGGGGTACGAAAAGCAGCTGTCTGAACAAGCGGAGAAGGAAATATCGGCCAATCGGATTGCCGAGGTCTCCAAGGCTGTCCGAAACTTTATCGAGAGCGCCGGTGGTGAGCTTACCCTTGAGGAAAAGCGCCATATTGTAGAGATGTTGGTTGATGAAATCATTATCCGATACGACGGGAACGAAGTACAGATTACTGCAGTCGGAGCACTAGATGAGTTAAAACGCCAACAATTTATTCAGCATGAAGTCGACATCGTTTCGTGTTCACAACCTCAAGAAATTCGATAACACCGGCGAGGATTTGGAGGACTTGATCTCGATCGGGACGATTGGTCTGATTAAGGCGATCGAGAGCTTCCGGCCGAATAAAGGGACGAAGCTCGCAACCTTTGCGGCCCGCTGTATCGAGAACGAAATCCTGATGCATTTGCGTTCGCTTAAGAAAACACGCAAGGATGTCTCTTTGCATGATCCAATCGGAACCGACAAGGAAGGGAATGAATTAACACCAATAGGTTATCTGTAAATGATCACAACTTAGGGAACAACTCAATATTAAAATCATCGTTTCGCTGGTGCTTCTCTTTGCGATACTCAACCTTCACCAAAATGGATTTGAGTAGCGCATTTTTTTTAGCTGGATCTTTAGACCGTTCATAAAGTCTAATCACATTCTGCACCATCGGTATGATGTTGTTCTGTTGCTTCTCTCGTGTCATTGCATCATGGAGTTCTGCGCGCGCGCGTTCGATAGCACGCCGATTTTCTTCCATACGTGCAGCTAGGTTTTGGGAACGCTCCAAATAAATCTCATCTGAATAAATTCCCCGCTCCAAAAAGTCATGTAGGCGCCCGCGTTGGACCTCAAGCTCGGACATTTCCTTTTCCAACGCAGCCACTGCCATCTGTTTCAATTCAACCTCTCGATCCGATTTATCCTCTCGCTTATGTTTGCTGAGTTCTAATTTGTACGTCCGAAGCCATTCCTTCAAACCAGATATAACCGCTTTCTCGACATACTCAAATTTTGAGCTCCGGCAATCACAATCTTTGTTGTAACACATCAAGTGTGCCGGTTGCGTGGTGTATGGTCGATAAATCATCGAGTACTTACATTTCGCACAACGTACTAAACCGGCTAATGGGTTCGTAATACCGTTTTCTAATTGATAAGGTACATGATACTTACCCTTTAAAATTTCCTGTGCCTTTTCCCATGTTTCTTGGCTTATCAGTGGTTCGTGTTTTCCCTTTACGTCCAATACTTCGGCTTTGGATCTACTTTTTACAACACGGCCCGTGGCAGTTTTTTTGTATTCTTTCTTTTTCCATTGTAGACGACCGATATATACTTTATTTTTTAGTATCGCAAGCACGGATGAATCCGTCCAAGGAATGCCTGTATAGCTTTTGAATCCCATCTCGTTAAGCTGGTTTGCAATTTTTGACGCACCCATACGTTCGTTTGGATCATCGTGCGTATACCATTCATAAATCATTTGCACAATTTTACTTTGTTCTGGATGTGGAACTAACCAACGCGATTTTCCCTCTTTGCGGATCTCATAACCATAAGGTGGGCGTGTTCCGATATAGTTCCCCGCTTCTACTGATTGAGTGCGGCCGCGCTGCATGCGCCGTGTGATGATCTTTAGCTCCTGGCGTGCGAATAAAGTTTGGATTTCTGTCATAAGTTCGTCAGATTCGTCTTTGAGGTCATACGTCTTGGTAGGAGTAATGATCTTTGTGTCGGTCTCCCTAAAGGCATTGAGGATTAACCCTTGTTCCTGCATGTTACCGCGGCCCAACCGGTCGATATCCATGCACAATACCGCGGTGTACTCCCCGCGTTCGACCTCTTTCAGCAGCTCCGTCATCTCTGGACGATGTAGCAAACTCTCACCGGATACGATCTCTTCCCGGATCCGGACGATATTAAGGCCCTTCTCCTTGGCAAACTTGAGCAGGGCCTTTTTATGTTTGGCTAACGTTTCACCTTCGCCGCGTGCTTCAGCTTCTATGTCCGTGCGCGATTTCCGTAAGTATATAGCGGTCCGTTCCATGCCTATAATTGTTACAACGCCTTTCCTTGTTAATTTAAATTTGCTTACAAGGCAAATTAATTTGATTAGATATCAATATACTCATTGTTCGATCTATTATATCTATAAACGATAAATCCGGTTATAAAATTAGATACCCAAACTTCAAACAAAGTGAGAATTATTCTCGCCACTACATAAGCTAAAATTCCTTTCCACCAGAATAAAAAGCAGCCTCCAATAAGTAATAATGATAATATCAAAGTACCTAATTGTTCTATTTGTTTGCTTTTTGAACCATTGTTATACTTACCAAATGAATGAATAACCCCAAAAATCACACTTATTAGTAATACTATCTTCCATAATGTTGTTGGAGTATAGAAATTATTTAGTAAATCTAATGAAATGGCGATTAAATATGTTTGCATTATATATATAAAAAAATAAATAATTGCATGACGAAAAAAATGATACGATTTCGTTGATGGTAAGGTTGTATTGAGAAAAAAAGATGTTACAACCCCAAGAATAATCAATGTAAAAAAGTTAGGTCCGTACGAATAAATAAATATGTATTGAACTAAAGATGCCACTAAAAAATAAAACATGAACTTAATAAAGTTGTTTATCATTATATTCTCCAATATTATCATCCCCATCGGCTGGGGGACTTGCTATATAATCATGTCACTCTTTGTATTATATTACATAATATTTCCCGGTATTTCCATGGATAAATTGGAAAGATAATGTTACATTTAACATGCGAGGGAATAACAGCGCTGTTTATGTTCTCTACCTAGAGTACTTACCTCCAGGTCGTGAGTAGTATTTAGCTACTCAAGCCTTACTGTCCAAAGGAAACTCGTAAAGATCGTCTATATGACACCCAATGGCTGCAGCAATTGTTTTTGCCGTCCCAATCGTCATGACTTTGCGATTATTTACATAGTCTGATATTTGGGTCTTATTGATTCCGGTTTTTTCGCATAGCCATTGTTGATTTTTGTTGATTTCTTTGAGTCTTTGTGACAGAAGGCAACGACCAGGTTTGTACCCCATGATCATGCCTCGCATATTAAATTTTGTTGTTGAAACAGAACGTTTGTTCGCTTATTATAGATAATACAAACATGCGCGAACAGGAGTTGTTGCTAATGTCGAATGAAGATATCGAAATATTTGTTTTCATCATTCAGACGAGCAGGATCCAACTCATTAACTTACAGCAAGAAGTTTCATCAGCAAATATCCATGAGTTAGACTATGCGATCCAAAAGATCATCAATCTAATGGATTAAGTCTGTTCTGGTTCGCCCGGGAGGACCAGAAACTACTTATTCTTCTCTTGTAAAGTTTTGATCATATCTTCAACTAATTTCCTTTCATGTTCTGGCAAGTTAATAATCATATCCGCTAATTTTAGTTTTTCCTCAAGAATTAATTTTTCTTTTAAATCATTATCAATTACGCCAGCAATTTCTAATAGTTTAGGGTATGGATAATTGTATGCTTTCGAAATTAGTTTTAATGTTTCTGGTGTTGCTTTAGCCGGATTTCCCGATCTCAAATCAACGCCTTTTTCTAATATCCGCAAATAGGTGTGGCTTATGCCTATTTTTTCTGCTGCTTCTCGTAGTGATTCCTTACCTCGTAATTCTTTTAACAACTTCCCCAACTCAGACATTATATACCACCTTTTTTAGACTAAATTCAGCCTGTAATACTTACTTTACACCACGTAAAACGAAAACAAAATAAAAGTCTAGTAAATCTTAGTTGACATAATCGTTTAACATGTGTTACATTTGTGCCAAGGAGGTGTTACACATGTTGTACAACAGGGTTAAAGAGGTTCGTAAGGAACGAGGTATGTCTGTTGCGGAGTTGGCTAGACGTTCCAAGACATCCAGACAAACAATCTATAAAATTGAAGATAAAAATGCTGTTCCTAACGGATTGTCTATGCTCTTGATTTGCGAAGCTCTAGGTAAAGAACCAAAAGAAATTTTTTTTACCAAATCTGTTACACATGTTGAACAAAACGAAAAATCCGCGTAAAGGAGAGATGATTATGAATCAACTTCAATCGTTTTTGTATGGAGCTCACCAAGTGAGAACGGTTTTTATGGATGATCAACCATGGTTTATTGCAAAGGATATTTGCGATGTACTTGAGATTTCCAACAGTAGGGATGCGCTTAATAGGCTCGATCAGGATGAAAAGGGTGTAGTTTTAACCGACACCCTTGGCGGAAAGCAAGAAATGTCAGCAGTGAATGAACCCGGCCTTTATTCATTGATCTTAAGCAGCCGCAAACCAGAAGCAAAACAATTTAAACGCTGGATCACTCACGAAGTAATCCCGAGCATCCGCAAACACGGTGCATATATGACGCCAGAAACGCTTGAACAAACGATGCAAGATCCTGATTTCCTTATCGGCATCTTAAACGGTCTAAAGAAGGAACAGGAAGCACGCAAGAAACTGGAGCAAAAAGTTCTCGAAGATCGCCCGAAGGTTTTCTTTGCGGAAGCTCTCCAAATCTCTGAGGATTCCATCCTTGTAGCTGATCTAGCCAAGCTTTTACGTCAAAAAGGATTTGAAGTAGGAGAACACCGATTGTTCAGAATGCTTCGTGAAGATGGATACCTGATCAAGTCCGGATCTGAATACAACATGCCCACGCAAAAATCGATGGAATTAGGACTCTTTGAAATCAAAATTGGTCACCGTGGCAGTTCAGATGGAACGATCAAAATTACACGCACACCAAAAGTAACCGGCAAAGGACAAGCCTATTTCATCAATAAGTATCTTAAGCCAGCAAGCTAAGGAGGTGCTTCACTCCATGGAAGTAGTCCACTCAAACCTAGCGCATAAGCTACATCGAGGTGATAACTCGATGGTGGTCCAAGAATATGTATTTGGAAAGTCCAAAGTAAAGATGAACAACGCCTATGTAAGTAAGACACCAGAGCAACAAGAACAAACGGACCGCGAAATTGCGCTGGCGGCGTGGGCGATCATCGACGAATTGCTGGAGAGAGGGGAAGCGGTCTAATCCTCTCTTAATGGACAAGCACAAGATATAGCACCTAAAAGTACATTTTACACTATATGTATGATATTTGCGCAATCTCACATATAAAGGGAGTGTTAAAAATGGCAAAAAGGAAAGAAGAAATCGAAAACCGCATTATTACACCAGTGATCCCGCTGCGGCGCCCAAATATCGAGCAACCATCAAGATTGGTAACAACCCGCTGTGAGAGTGGATCGTGCCGGGGACGCATCGACACCTATAACGACGATTACATCATTGTTGACGACATGCTGTTCTGTAGCGATCAATGCGTAACTGACTTCTATATTAGTGCGGCAGGAGGGCGGCGAGTATATGGCGGAGCTTGTTGAGTACCTGGTATTAACCGAATGCGGCAGACGGTTTGCTTGGTCCGCGTTGGGATATGACCAACTTTTTCGGGACATGCGTGAACGCAACTACACCGTAACTTTTGTAATGCCACTCAAGGAATACGAAGCGCGAGAAAGTGAGTTGAACCACGTAGCATGAAGCTAGAAACTGTTGACGACATCCTGCGCTATTACGGAGGTGATAAGGAGGGTAAAAAGGATGAATCCAAACTATCGAAAGACAAGCCTGGAACTGCTCAAAATCTCAAAGCAAAGAGGCACACTGGATAAGATGAAGCGGGTTTACGTGGCTTATCTAGTACGTGAACACAAAAAGGCAAAAGCTGCGGAGGAAACCGCAGCTCGGGAAAGGCTTTTTCAAAATTATTCGTAACTATTATAACGCGAAAGGAGCGATTGGACAATGCAAGCACTTAGATTAGTCGAAACCGAAGATATGACGCATGACGAATGGCTTGAATGGAGACGCAAAGGGATTGGTGGTTCTGATGTTGCTGCGATTTGCGGATTAAGTCGCTATAAATCAGCGTTGGAGGTTTACCTGGACAAGATCGGGGAGATTCCACCGAAAGAGGATAATCCCAAAATGAAGGCAGGACGCATTCTTGAACCAGTTATCGCAGATTGGTTTACCGAAGAAACAGGAATCCGTGTACAAAAGCAAAACTGCATCTTTCAAAGTAAGGAATATCCTTTCATGCTGGCTAACATTGACCGTTGGGTAATCGGCGAAAATGCCGGGCTAGAGATCAAGAACACCAGCGAATATAACCGCAATGACTGGTTTGACGGACAAACCGAAGTGATTCCTACTGAATATCAACTTCAGGCAAACCACTATATGGCGGTGCTTGGTGCAGAAAGATGGTATGTCGCGGTTTTAATCGGTGGATGGGATTTTCAGTGGAGAGTGATTGAACGAGATGACCACCTTATCGCAAATCTTATTACGATCGAACAATCCTTTTGGCAGCACAACGTATTAGGCCGTAATCTACCACAAGTAACCGCACAAGATACGGACCTGTTAAACAAAATGTACCCCACTAGCAAGGGGACGACTTTGGAAATCAGCGAAATTTATTACGATCTGATCAAAACTCTGTTGGACACTAAAAAGGGGTTGAAACAAGCCGAGGAAGCCCACGAGGACGCCAAGAACAAGGTGAAAAAACTAATGGGCGAAAACGAATTAGCCTTGTGGCAAGGAGAAAAATTATGCACTTGGAAAACGAACTCTCGCGGAAGTCGAGTATTTAAAATCATTGGAGGTATTTAATCATGGCAAAATTAGCTACAGACCAAACCGCATTATCTGAAAAATTAGCTAGTAAGGCAGTATCCGGACCGTCCAAAGGAAAGACAATTAATGATCTTTTTGAACAAATGAAACCGGCTATAGCTCAAGCGATCCCAAAACATCTTACCCCTGATCGGCTGCTTAGAATTGCCACAACAAGCATCCGAACCAATCCTAAATTGAAAGTATGTACCCCAGAAAGTTTGCTAGGCGCTGTGATGCAATGCGCACAGTTGGGACTTGAACCTTCCATTCTTGGACATGCCTATTTGATCCCATATAAAAACAATAATAAGGAAACCGGGCAATACGTTTATGAATGCCAGTTCCAGATCGGTTACAAGGGCTTGATCGAGCTGGCAAGACGCACCGGACAGATCAGCAGCATTATGGCGCAAGCCGTATACGAAAAGGACATTTTTGAGTACGAATACGGCATCAACGAGAAGTTGAGACACGTACCGGCTGACGGCGACCGCGGCCCCGTGGTGAAATACTATGCTTACGCCAAATTCAAAGACGGCGGATATTCGTTCTTGGTCATGAGCCGCCGAGACATCGAGATCCATCGGGATAAGTTCAGTAAGTCGAAGAATTACGGTCCGTGGGTTGACCACTTTGACGAAATGGCGAAGAAAACAGTCCTTAAGGCGCTCATGAAGTATATGCCGATTAGTGTGGAATTCCAACGAGCCGTTGATCAGGACGAAACGACAAAGCATTTTGACCCGGAAGCCAAAGACATGAGCGAAGTAATTGACGTAACTGATTGGTCTGAAACGCCAGAAAATGCACCGGAAACAGAACTGGACAAGGTTCTTGATAACTTTGATCCGAATCAGGCCACGATGGATATCTGATAACAAGCCACTCACACAGCCTCACAGAACGTCACAACACGTTAACCAAGTTTTAGGATAGATAAACTATGTTAAGGAGGACTAAACATGTTAGGAAAAGCCAGTGAGATTAAAACAGCATTGGTAGATTCGCGGGAATTAAATGATTGGCTACACGAACATTCTGAAGTGAACATAATCAGCATTCAATTTTCGATGGCAGGAACAACTGTGACGGGTGTGCTACCCAGCGCCCTGATCATCTACAAAGAACCCGTAGAAACACCAATCAAACCACGCGAATCTGTACAGTGGTTTGCGGAAGTGATGGAGAACAAACTCCGCGAAAACGACCATAAAGGCGGATGGGATAACGAGAACATCTATTGGTTATGGGAACGCTTGAGAGATGAAGCGAGTGAACTATTAGTCGCAGTAGATGCTACCAGGGATTTGTATGCAGACCCACTCAACATAGTTTTAGAAGCCGCAGACGTTGCTAACTTTGCAATGATGATCGCAGATAAGGCACGTAAGGAGGCTAAACAATGACACCAGAACAAATCAAACGCTTAATCGACACATATCACCGCGCACCAGTAGACGGATCAAGCAGCACATTTTGGGACGGAGAAGGCAAAGAAGCATACCAGGACGGATTTATGACAGCGCTGGATTTGCTCGGAGTTAAGATTGAGGATATTAATGCGTAAGGAGGCACAATCCCATGAATGAGCGGAAACAAGAGATAAGGGAGAAGCAGGAAAGGATTACAAATTCAATTCTCGAAAATGGCCCAGACAAGTTTCTAAAAACACTTACCCGGACTGAATACATTACCTGTTTCCTATCCGTAGTAGAAAGGCTACAGGAAGAAAACAAGGCTATGAAAGAAGCGCTGGGTGTACCAACGATACCGGTTTTACACGCAGCAGCTCCATCGGGAGTGGGGGCTGATTCAGGATCCTGATGCGAAGGCTGCGGTTGATTATCGGTATTTGCAGGGGTATTCGGCAAAGGAAACCCTTCTCTTTTTCCGGCGCAGCATGAGCGACAGCACGGTTCGCCGGCGGATTGAGGAGGGGGAAGTTAGTATC
>NZ_JAWDJI010000052.1:0-33393 GCF_032465655.1 Paenibacillus sp. 3LSP
AACCAAGATTAACAATTAATTGAATACCATGTCACTTTAGATGCAAGGCTAGTGCCCCGTATCACTGATAAGTGATCGGGAGGCAGTAATTCGGAGATTTTATACTAACTCTACCAAAACAAAAAGAAATAGACCCCCCACGCGTTAGGTAAGGGTCTATTCCTTTTACCAAACATACAGCCGACCGCATTTGAAATGCAAAAAGGGCCGCTCGCGAAGCGAACGGCCCAAAATATAGGGAGGCTCAGGAGGCAGTATGCCGCCCTTTTGCCACAGGTACACAAGCTAATATGTTCTCGATCCGAAAAGCCCGAGGGGCATGGGAAGTTAGGCAAGTCGCCCGAACCAAACCGCCCCGCACATCATGAACTTCGATCCGCCGCTGCGTAATCTTGCCTGTACGGTCAAGGTAGATGATTTCTACGGTGCGACCGATGTATTTTTCCACCAGGATCATCTCCATATAGGAACGTTTGTTTGTATTATATGCAAACAAATGTTCTTTATTCAAGTGGAAATGACCTCCAATCAAGATCATGCTGTCCCCTAAGCCCCCTTATTTGTCCTTCGTTCTTCCTTGGCGTTTGTTCCCGAGTTCAAACAACCCGGTGGCCGATAAACCCGCTAAACCTCCCGCCCACAGTCGCAGCACCAGCTCCATTTCCGTAAATGGGTACGCCGCTGCTCCAACCAAAATGCCGATGATTACCCCGATGAAAGGAATTAGATTTTTCGGCAGGTTGAAGGTGGTTTTCACAAGTTGCACCAAAGCTAATACAAATACGGACAAGACCGAGGCAAAGGCCAGTACATTGGTTAAAATCTCGTTTTGCATTGACGATGATTCCCCTCCTTCTTATTGCTCCGGGATGCCCGCCGCCCGGCGCAGGTAGTTTGCTAAGTTGTTAAAATGCTGCGCTCGTGCCATATTCCCTTCGTCCCGTGCCTTAAACCAAGCCGGAGAAAGCCAGCGGAAGATGATTTCCTGTGCATTGCTTTTTGGCAGTGGAATCAATGGGCCGGGAGTGGACGAAGAGGCTAATGGAATACCTGAGGCCACCCGTAGATTGTTCGCTAAATTGTGAAAATGCGTCATGCCAACCTGGTCCCCTTTGGCACGTGAAGCAAACCATGCAGGAGAAACATAGTTGTCGATCAGTGATTGCGCGATGGAAGCCGGAAGCGGTGTAAAAGAGGTATTCGAATTTTGCGTTGGGCTAGACGTACGCATCGACTTGAGTTCGGCCGAGATATCGTCCAGCAATCGGTTCATCGTTTTTTTGCCTGTAGCCAGAGCCTTGTCAGGATCTTGTCTTCGCGCCGGGTCGAGTTGTTTGTGGGATGGAATAAAGACGTACGGGTTCTTGTTCCATTTGTAACAGCAATAAGCCAGATACCAGACATAGCGCTTGTACGCTTCCGTAAATTTTATGCGCCCGCCATAGCAAAATTCCACCCCGATGGCAGCATCATTGGCATCATAGCCAAATAAATCGTTGTCCGTTTTCACGTTATACAGCACGTGCCAAGCTTTTTCCGCGGGATCCGAGCCAGTGCCTGTCGGGATAATTTCAAGAATTTTTGTATCATCGATAAACACATGGGCCGAGGCTGTCCGATCCTTCAGCGAGTTGAAATAGGCATAGTGGTTGTCCGCCGTAGCCCCCGGATTCCCCGTGTCATGCGCCACAAAAAACTCCGGGGTTCCCGTCGTCAACCTCGTCCCTGGCCGGACGTTAGGCCGCTTTACAATGTATCGCCTTTCAATTTGGTACTTCTTTGTATCCATAAGCGATTTCACCCCTTCCATTTATGCTATTCCGCAAGGTTACCCCTTCGCTTGTGCACTTGTGAGGACGAATCTAGGATTTTCATCAAAAAACAAAAGAGCCTGCGATGATTTAGCAGACTCTGGTATAATTTAGCATGTACAACTGAACTTGGGTGGGACTGTATCGCCTCCGGATGGGAGGTGATGCGTATGCAATTTTCGTTTTCGGAAGTGATCATGCTAGGCATGTTTGTCCTTGCACTGCTTACTTACCTGAATAAACGAAAATAACCCGCCCAGGTTAGCGCCGAGGTGCGGGTTATTCTCTGAAGTACATTTGGAGGTTTCCCACCCAAGTGTTGTACCGGGGAGGCTGTGGCGCAGCCTCCTTGTTTCTATTGTTATCTTAGCATACTCTTCCATATACCTCAATCATACCCAAGAGCTTATTCCTCCAGCCGATCGATCCGTTTATGGGCTTGTTTTGCTGACTCTTCGACGCGGGTCAGCCGCTCGGAGAAGGCTTCAAATCGCTGGCCTTGCAGCTTCTGCTCGATTTTCATGTCGTCAATGAGTCTCTTGAGATTTACGATCTCTGTTCGTCTCATCGCCTCAGCTTCAGCCGCTTCCTCAGCTTCCCTCCGCATCGCTTTCGAGCGCCCGGCCCAGCCTAATGCTATCCCACTAATTGCCGCTAAGGCCGATGTGATCGAAGTTAGTGCAGTCATGTCCATAAATCTCACCTCTCTTAAGTTTCTTTAAGCGAAGTTTATTACCATTTTGGAAATCCCTATCTTCCTTATCTTCAATTGAGCTTGTCCAAGAAAAGTTTGGATAGAGTGTTTTCCACCCTCTTTTTTACCAATTTGGTAACCGCAACCTGATTATATGTTGCCGTTTTGGTAATGTCAAGCCACTAGATTACCGATTTGGTAATATAAATAAATTCCATTCTGACCACCTTCTCTTTACCAATTTGGCAACTTGTGCTACACTAAATGAAACGGTTAGGAAGAGGAGTAACCATGCAAACGCTAGGCGAACGAATCAAATATCTTCGTGAACTACGTCAGCTCACGCAAAAAGACCTCGCCTCCCAAGCCGAAATTTCGGTCGTGCAGCTATCTCGGTATGAGACCAACGACCGCAAGCCGGATCCGGAGGTGCTGCGTAAGATCGTTGACGCTCTGGATACCAGTGCCGATTATTTACTAGGCCGGACCAACGACCCGTCTTCAGCAGTGGAGAAAGGCATGAGCTTGTCTTTTTTCGGAGGACCTGAAGCGTATACAGCGGATGAAATCGCCATGATGGAGGCAGCTCTGAAAGCATATCGGGAGCAGAAGAAGAAGCTGCTGGACGGAGACGAATCGAAAGGCTAAATTATTCGAAGATAACGAGTTACATATAAAATCAACAAGACAACTACAACGGCCCTGATTCTAAGGGCCCTTATTTCGGACTATAGACCGAACATACATTCTCATCCAAGAGGTGACTTGAATGTTGTACGCCTATTATCGCGAGACTCATCTGGAGCAATGGATGAATACCAAATATCTGAATCACGGGATCTCATCCCCCGCCGATCTCGACATCGACCGCATCGCCGAAGCCTTCGGGATCGGGTTAGTCTATGGGAATCACCCGTCCTTTTCGGACAATGAGGAGAATGTGATTTTCTTGAACAAAATGATGCAGGCGGATCAGTCCCGGGTCGTCTTTTTCCATGAACTTTGCCATGTGCTGCGCCATGCCGGAGATCAGCGGCGGATGACTGAGCTGTTCATGCATGCCCAAGAGACCGAAGCTGAGCAGTTTGTGCTCTATGCCGCCATTCCTTTCTATATGTTCGCCAAGCTGCCGGTGCCGGATCATCGCAGCGAAGCGGTGGCTTACAGTTCCAGGTTCCCCCGGAGCTGGCAGAGCAGCGGTTGGACCAAATCCAACGGCGGGTGCTGCAGGGCAGCCTCATCGCAGCTGCCCAGGAGGCAACCCGCCGCCAGCGCGAAGCGGAGCAGAGCTGGTCGCCGGAAACCCGGCGGGTACTGTCCCAGCTGGAACGACAAATCGGAAGTCGAGGAGGGCGGTAAAGAATGCGGATTGCGGCATATTGCGATTATTATACGGACTCGATCCGTCCGCTGCAGTTAATTGTGGATCTCCAGCCAGGGGATGTGGATTGGTCGGAAACGCTGTATATCCCGGTTTCGGGACCGTTTGAGCCGTTTGCTCCCGAGGATTTTGGCGACCTGCCCTGCGTATCTGTCCTGCTGGAAGACCTCGTTCGACCTAAGCTGGAACAGGAGCCATCAGATCAAATCTCAGCTGGCGCACCGAACACATCGCCCTCCCATCCATCGCAACAGCTGCTGGGCATCCGCCTGCCGCAAATTGCTGCCCGCTGCGGCGATCCCTCGGACATCCAGCGCCTGGTGTTGCAGATGGACGAAGTCGAAGAAATTCTAGGCTATGTCATCGGTTGATTGGGATGGTCGTATTTGACAACCGGCCATTTTTGCTTGCGCAGCGCGTCCATCAGCAGCGGCCCGACATTCAGATTGCTCTCCACCAGCTGATGCGGCGTCAGCGCCATCCATTGATTGAGCGACACATCCGCAAATCGGTCACTGCGGAACATCTCCAGGAACCAGATGCTGCGGTCGCCGGTATTCTGGATATAGTGGCCATAGGCAAACGGTACATACCCTACATCCCCTGCTCTGACGTTAAAGGTACGGGCAGCGCCGTTACCGGCAAATACGGTCATCCGTCCTTTCCCGGACAAATAATATTGCCATTCATCATTGTTGGGGTGCCAATGCAGCTCTCGCATTGCACCAGGCTTAATTTCCACAAGGGCAGCCGCAATCGTCTTGGAAATGGGGAAGTTCCACGAATCCGCGATCCGTACCGTCCCGCCCGGCGTTCGAATCGGCTCTTGGGCCAGCAGGCTGTGCTTGAAGCTGAGAGGAATTTCGCCGTACGGCGATTCAATCCTTTGCGTGTCGATCGGCCCCGGAACACGGTCCTGATAAATATACACCTGCTCTTTCGGGATATGGTCGAACGCTTTTTCAGGCACGCCAAAATTCGCAGCAAGCACCTCTTTGGGCGTATGGGCAAACCAGTCGGAGATCGTCAACGTATTGAGGTCAGAGAAATTCCCGTCATCGAACACAAGCAGAAACTCGCAGCCTTCCTCCAGCCCTTGAATCGAATGGGGAATCCCCGGTGGAAAATACCACAAATCCCCCACGCCCACATCGGCGATAAAGTTCCTCCCGTCCTGATCGACCGCTGTAACCCGGGCACTACCCGAAATCATAAACGACCATTCTGCCTGCTGGTGCCAATGCAGTTCCCGCACTCCCCCGGCGTCAGACGCATATTGACCCCCGCCAGCGTCGTGGCGATGGGCAGCTCCCGAACCGTAATTTCCCGGGACCATCCCCCATGGTTCAACTGCATATGCGTATCCGAAAAAGAAAACTTCAAATTCGGAATCAATCCGTTATCGGTCACTGGAGGAACCAGCATATCGGGATTCTCGCGATCCCGCATGACGTCACGCGAGCCTGTATCGGTAGCCCCGGCGCCGTCAGCCCGTATCGGCTGAGGGATCGACGACATCGCGCCAGCTTGATTCTCCGGCTGCCTTGATTCAGATGAATCCAAATGATCCGACATTCACCATCACTCCTTATCTGGACAAGTTGTTTCTAATTTTTACCAAAACCTATTTACACAGTGAACCTATTCCCGCATGAGCAAAAATATGTAGTGATTCATTTCCACTTTTCCCATAAAAATCGACGATTTCGGAGAAAATAACGTTAAGTGCTTGATAGTTGCCTAAGCTTCTGTATAATTAAAGTTAGTAAGTTTAGTCAACAAACTAACTAGGTAAAGGGGAATCCTTGTGGAAAAACCTGTACGTCCGAATGAACCACTTGTAACTCACATTTATACGGCAGACCCATCTGCCCATGTGTATGAAGGCAAGATCTATATTTATCCATCCCATGACATCGATCATGACGGTCCAGACAACGACAACGGTGACCAATACGCCATGGAGGACTACCATGTCCTGTCGCTGGACGACTTCAACTCTCCATGCGTCGATCACGGTGAAGTCCTGCATGTGCGCGACGTCCCATGGGCCAGCAAGCAAATGTGGGCTCCGGATGCGGCTTATAAGAACAATACTTACTATCTCTACTTCCCTGCGCGGGACAAAGATGGCATCTTCCGTATCGGCGTAGCGACCAGCTCTTCGCCTGCCGGGCCTTTCAAGGCGGAAGAAAACTATATTCCAGGCAGCTTCAGCATTGATCCGGCTGTTCTCGTGGATGACGACAATCGTGCCTACATGTATTTCGGCGGACTTTGGGGCGGCCAACTGGAGAAATGGCAAACCGGCACCTTCAAGCCGGACGCAGAAGGCCCGGCACCAGATGCACCGGCGCTTGGACCACGCTTCGCCGAGCTGAGCGACGATATGCTGACCTTCAAATCCGAACCGCAGGAAATCTCGATTGTGGATGAGGATGGCAATCCGCTGTTAGCCAAAGATGAGGAGCGCCGTTATTTCGAAGGGCCATGGGTGCACAAGTACAACGGGTATTACTACTTGTCCTACTCCACCGGAACGACCCATACGCTGGTTTATGCGATCAGTAAGAACCCGCAAGGTCCGTTCGTATTTAAAGGTAAAATCCTGGAGCCAGTCATCGGCTGGACCACTCACCATTCGATCGTGCAATTCCAAGATAAATGGTACCTGTTCTACCATGACAGCTCGCTGTCCGGCGGTGTGAACCACAAACGCAGCGTTAAATATACTGAGCTGCATTACAATCCGGATGGTACCATTCAAACCATCGATCCATATAAATAAGCACAAAGAAGGAGCGCCCATCGGCTGAAGCAAGCCGGGTGGCGCTCCTCTTTTATTTTATTTCAGCTGCTCTCGGCATCGCGGTGTGCTCTGTCGATGCTTCCGCAATCTCATAAAATGCCCAATGCGACTGCGGAACGTCACGCCACACCGGAAGTACGTCGGCTCCGCCAAACAGCGGTCCCCGCTCCAATGCGCGGTTCAACACCGTCACAGCCTCGGCCCGTGTGACCAAAGCCGTTGGCCAGAACGAGCCATCAGCATATCCGCTGACGATACCCGCCGCCTGGGCCGCTCGGATCGCCTGCTCCACCCAATGACCGGCGGTGTCCGAGAAGCCTGCGCCTTGCTGCCCTGCAGCCGACTTCATCAACTTCACGGCGATTGCCGTAAGTTCCGCCCGTGTGACAGGCTGTTCTGGCTTGAAGCTGCCATCGGCATAGCCTTGCATCAAGCCCATTCTGGACGCTTTGGCAATCGCCTCAGCGGCCCAATGACCTGCCGGAACATCGCTGAAGCGAATCGTCTGGCCCGCTTCCTTCATTTCCATCGCCTTGACTAACATGGCGGCCATCTCCGCGCGAGTGATCGGGTTCTCCGGTTTAAACAAACCACCGGGATAACCGCTGATATAGGCCTTATGCATAGAGGTTAACGCTGAGTCCGAGTTCACTAGAGCGAAGATGCTGAAATGATCGACGGTGAATTTCAGCCCTTTGCCGCTCGCTAACGGAACAATTTCTCCCGTCAGGAACTCCGTTGTTCCGTCGGAATGCTCGACGTACACACCGAGTTTAATCAGGTCTACTTCATCTGCCATCCCCGTTAACGGCAGAACAAGCTCGACCTCCCGGTTTTGCAAATTCGTCTCGATTTGAACCGGGCGGCCGATAATTGTAACTTCATTACCTCCTGTAGCCGTAAGCACAACCTCAGCCTGGTTCGCGCGCCCTTCGATTTCCTTGGTTTGGGCGGCTGCTTTTACCGGCTGGATCGTCATCGTCACATCACTGCTTGCCCCCTGCAAGGAAGCTGCCGGAATCGTGATCTCCCCGTTTACGGTTCGAAATTGCAAGTCAAGTCCACGCCCCGTGAGCAAGGAAATGACGTCGCGGGCAAGCGAAAGCTTGATGGTGCTCACTTCATCCTTCGCATCCGGGATCATCAGACTCAGCGAAGCGGCGCCTTCTTCCGCCAATTTGTTAATCGCTTCCCGAAGCTTAGCATCGGCCGTCAACTTGATTTCATCCTGCTTCGAGCCATCAGCTGCGGTCGTCCGAACGATGTCGACCGGGATAGGACTGGATGGATCGCGGATAATTTCCGGTTCCACTGGACGGCTAGGCGGCGTTGACGGTCCAGATGGAGACGAAGGCGGGTTCGTCGGATTGGTTGGCGTTGTTGGCGGCGTCGAACCCGAAGCGACGTGGAAGATCAGCTGATCGACCAGCATCAGCTCGCCGGATTTTTTCACCACTTTGATTGTATGTTCACCAGCCGGCAGGTTGGCGATGCTGAACAACGGTTGCTGAGCGCTGCGGGTCTCGGCATAGGCGTCTACCGTCGCTTTCAGCTGTCCGTCGATGTACACCTCCATTTCCCCTTGAGCCGGGCCAGCAGGCATTCGCAAATCGATGCCGGTGCCCTTAAACGTATACTCGAAGAAATCGCCATTCATCTCGGTGGAATGCACGTCATCGTAGTAATCTCCCTTGATGTGGAACGTCAGCTTCAAGCTTCCCGCCGGTTGAGCGGCGAGGTATTCCTTCTTGATCGTCACCTGGTTCCCCTCTACGGTGTAGTCTGTGCCCTCAACCAACGGCGTCTCACCGTTTTGGATGCTGCTGAGATTTTCGATGCCGCTAAGCACTTCTACTTGGATGTCCTCCTGAGCGGACAGCGTTTTATCAAAAGTCGCTTCGGTGCGGTTTATCAGGTCAGGAATTTGCACCCTGAACGCATCCAATAGCATAAATCGGCCTGATTTCTTCACCAGCTTGATCGTATGCAGGCTGTTGGACAATCCGGATACACTGTAGACAGCTTGCATCGCCTGTCTAACGTCGGCATGGGTATCCACGGTACCTACAAATGCGCCATCCAGATACACATCCACCTCTCCCTGGGACGGATCGATTTCAGTGATGTACTGGATTCCGGTGCCCTTAAACGTATACTCCAGAAAATCACCGTTGGTCTCGGCAAAATGCACATCATCCATGTAATCCCCAAAGTTCCGACCACCGTTGCGATTCCAGGACCCCGTGTAACGAATGCCGGGGTCATCGTTATTGATCATAAGGAACCGGCCTGACATATCCACGATTTGAATCGTAAGCGTTTGTGGCAGACCTGCGCTAAAATGGAACGTCAGCTCGATGCTTCCTGTAGGCTGTGCTGCTAAATACGAGGAATGAATGCGGACCGTATCCCCTTCGATGGTGTAGTCCGCCCCTTCGGTCAAATCTTCCTCCCCGTTGGCGATGCGAACCAGCGTATTTCCGTTTAGCGTCATCGCAGTCGTCACGTCCGCTTGCGCCGACGGTTTCTGATCAAACTCCGCCATTGTCGGCGAGATCGTGCTGTTGACGATCGCAGGCCCGGTGATATCGACGTTGAACGTCTGCAAATCTCCGCCGGCGAAATGAAACGTCAAGCTCAGCGTCCCCGGCAGTTGCTTGAGCAAAAACTCTTTCTTGATCGTAACATCGTCCCCGGAGATCACATAATCGGTATTCCGCGCCAGCGCTGTTGAACCTGCCGCGATGCTCGTCAACGTGTCTCCTCCCAGCGGCAACGATACGGTCACATCCTGTGGATTCGTTGTTTCAAAATCAGCCGTTGTCGAACCAATTAAGCTGTCCGCATAAACCTTAAACCCATCAACGATCAGGTAGGTTCCGCCCTTTTTTATACCGGAGAGGGTATGCTCGCCAAACGGCAGATTTCGCACGCTGTAAATCGGAACCTGCCCCTGTTGAACGGAAGCATTGGCGTTAACCGTCTCTCGGAATTCGCCGTCGAGATAGATGTCAATTTCCCCGCCAGAATCTGCAGTTTCGGTCAGAAAATCAATGCCAGTGCCCCTAAACGGGAATTCAAAACCTACCTCTCCTTTTTCCCCGTAATGGACATCCCCTTGATAATCGTTCCAATCGGGATTTCTGCCTGAACTGTAACCCCAGCTGCCCCCGGTGCCGTAAGTATCGTAGGTCACCGACGGGTGATTGTCATTATAGATCACCCAATGCTCTCCCGTCTCAACGACGGACTCGGGCGCCGCTTGCTCTAAGCTTTCCGCCGAGTTGCTAACTTCTGGCGCAATTGGATTCGTTGCATCGGAAGACTCCATAATCATGACGTTCAAATCTTGGGCATCCTGTACCAGCTCTTTACCGCCGTTGCGCGTCCAGCTTCCGGTATATTTCACGCCTGTGTCGTCATCATTCACTTTGGAGGTTCCGTTCTTGGCTGTAACCTTGAACAAACGCGAAGCATGCGGCTCCAAATAAATGTTGGTCATTCCGGTTGCATCATCGCCAAGCTCCTTATGGGCCCACAAATCGCGGACCGAAGCAGCGCCGTCCAAACCGATGTCGCTCCACTTTACATTCATGGATGCGCCTTTGGTGCCCAGATTAAACAAAGCCACCGTGTATGTGCCATCCCCATTATTGGCGTACCACACCTGTTGATTGGTTGCCATCGATACGGGATGTGCCGGGCGGCCGGCTTGGTTGACGGCGATCACCTCATCATTCGTCAACAGCTCCAGACCATAGCTGTCCAGGTTAGTTAAATCGTCGCCGGTGTAAAATTGCGCACAGGCAATCGCCCACAGCGTTGCCGCGGTCTGCCGCTCGTCTCGGGTCAAGCCGGACGTCTGCCCGTTCCCAATGTTAAGCGAGTCGAAATCGTTCCAACCGCCGGGGCCAGCGTCACGCCACCACAAGGCAGCATCCGGGAACAACCGGGCGATATTCGACCATTGGGTCATCCCAATGTTGCGGTCATACGCCTCCACATCCCAATTGACGCGCCAGCCATTGGCGTATTTTTTCCAGAAGTCTACGTAGTTGTGGTCCAGCGCCCAGGACAGTTCCAGCCATATTCCGTGCTTGGACAACGCCATCGACCAGGCCTTTACGTCATCCCGCGCGTCGATCGATAGGTCGTTATGGCCAGACCCGGGGTCACGCTGTCGAACTTCACGAAGTCAACGCCCCAGGAGGCGATCAGATCCGCGATGGAGTTCACATATTCCTGCGCCCCCGGCTTGGAGAAGTCGATTTTGTAATCGATATCCCAATAGTCCGCTGGTCGAAGCGGCTGAGCGGCGATGTCCTGCATATGGTATTCCGTGCCGTAAATCGGCAGGTTCTTCTCGTAAGCTTCTTTGGACAAACCGGGAATCAAATAGATCCCGACCTTCTGTCCGTTATTATGGATATAGTCCACCAAATTCTCAAAACCGTTAGGATACAACGTTTCGCTTGGAGGCGGCCTGCCGTATTCGTCCATGCTGCCGTTCCAGCCTGCGTCGATGTTGATGTATTCGTACCCGTGAGCTTGCAGCTTCTCGCGCATGGCATCGGAGATCATCTTCAGCTTCGCTTCCGAGGTCCAATTCCCCTCCGGCCCGTCGTACACCTGCAGGCTGTAGCTGCTCCAACCCATATAAGGCTTCAATGCCAGGCCGTTATCGGCGGCATGGGCCACCTTGCTCTCCGTGCCAAAATAAGCAAAGGGCACGAGGGTCAGCGCCGCCGCTAACCAGCAAACCAACGTCTTTTGCAGCAAACGGATCATCAATTCATCTCCTTTGGTAGATATTGTGGTCCCTGTTGGACGGTTGGTGGTTCAATGATTCTGTGATTCTGTGATGGAGCATCCAGCGGATCTTAGCAACCATTTTTTCGGGCAAGGGACAATTCCCCATATATAGTTCCCTACATTTCCATTAAATGTATATTTACTCCATTCACGGTACACGCTATCCCCATATCAATCATTGGAGGTCATGTTGTGGATAGCCAAGCTGGAACAAACTACGAATCAACAGAAGCCAGACATATTTTAACGGACCGTCAGGGTCACCCCATCACGGACAATCAGAACGTCCGAACCGTAGGGAGCCGGGGGCCAACCACTCTGGAGAACTATCATTTCCTCGAAAAAATTTCCCATTTCGACCGGGAACGTATTCCGGAACGAGTGGTACACGCGCGGGGGGCCGGGGCTCATGGTTATTTTGAAGCTTACGGCAAAGTCGGGGACGAGCCGATTGCGAAATATACCCGGGCCAAGCTGTTTCAGGAGGCCGGAAAACGGACGCCGGTGTTCGTCCGCTTCTCGACCGTGATCGGCGGCGGGGAATCCCCCGAAACGCTCCGCGATCCGCGCGGATTTGCGGTGAAATTTTATACGGAGGATGGCAACTGGGATTTGGTGGGTAACAACCTGAAGATCTTTTTTATCCGTGATCCATTGAAGTTCCCAGATATGGTGCATTCCTTCAAGCCTGATCCCGTCAGCAAGCTGCCGGACCCGGAGCGAATGTTCGACTTCCTGTCGCAAACGCCGGAGTCGACGCATATGGTGACTTTCCTGTTCTCGCCTTGGGGCATCCCGGCAAACTACCGTCAGATGCAGGGTTCAGGGGTCAACACGTATAAATGGGTCAATAAAGATGGAGAAGCCGTACTGGTCAAATACCATTGGGAGCCGAAGCAAGGGATCAAAAACCTGCTGCAGCACGAGGCCGACGAGATCCAGAAGACCAACTATAACCATGCCACGCAAGATTTGTATGAGGCGATCGAGCGCGGCGATTATCCGGAGTGGGAACTGTGCGTACAGATCATGAGCGATGACGACCATCCGGAGCTGAACTTCGATCCGCTGGACCCCACCAAGCTGTGGGATCCCGAGAAATTCCCGTTTCTGCCGGTTGGCAAAATGGTGCTGAATCGCAATCCGGAGAATTATTTTGCCGAGGTGGAGCAAGCGGCGTTTGGGACCGGCGTGCTGGTGGACGGGCTGGATTTCTCCGATGACAAGCTGCTGCAAGGGCGGACCTTCTCTTACTCGGATACGCAGCGTTACCGCGTGGGGACAAACTATTTGCAACTTCCCATCAATGCGCCAAAAACGAAGGTTGCCACGAACCAACGCGGCGGGCAAATGGACTATCGGGTCGTCCACAATCCGGGCACGAACCCGCATGTCGATTATGAACCGTCAACGAAAGAAGGCCTGAAAGAAGCAGACAAACGAGGCAAAGACCATGAGCCGCATTACGACGCCAATCTGGTTCGACGGAAGATCGAACGCACCAACGATTTCGCACAAGCCGGCGAGACGTACCGCAAGTTTGATGATGTGGAGAAAAACGAGCTGATTTCCAATTTGGTGAACAATCTGAAGGTGTGCAGTCCTAAAATACAGGAAACGTGGATCAGCTACTTTACCCAAGCTGACGAAGAGTATGGAAGACGCGTAAAGGAAGGGCTTGAAGCGGCCAAGCGGGAAATGGGAGCCGCAGCCCAGCAAATCCAGCCGCAGCGGCGTAAAGGTATCCCGCAGCTTGCTAGGCTTCAGCGCGCGGCAGCCCTGCAAACACACCGCTTGGGATCACCAGCGTCTCCCCCGCCGACAGGAGCGTTTTGTCCCCACCCACCGTAAATTCCAGCTGTCCGTATGTTTTCTCCTTTAAACTTATGGGATAATGGCCTTATCGTTTGAATCTATGATATGGGATATTCATGTTTACATGGTTGAAGGAGGATCCCTATGGACATGACAAGGGGTACTTACGGTTTCCGGTTCGCTGAAGACCAAGAGCTTCCGCTGTGCGTGTTGTTTGCCGCCGGCTATGACTCTATCACTGATCCTTCTTATCACTGGGACGGATTAGAGCGAACGGACGGACCTTTGCTCCTGTTCCAATACACGTTCTCCGGAGAAGGGGTCTTTGAGCTGGGTGATTGCTCTCACCGCGTTACCGCCGGACAAGCGTTTCTCGCCGAAATTCCAAGTTCCCATCGCTATTATTATCCGCAAGAAGCTTCGGCGCCTTGGGAGTTCCTGTTCCTGCTGTTTCGGCCGAATGTGGTTCTTCCCTTATGGCGAAAATTCCTCAGCGAAGCCGGAGCAGTTCCTTATCTCCCCGAAGACTCCGCACCGGTGCGGTTGGCGCGTATGATCATCACTGATGCGGGAGCAGGTCGGATCACCGATCCCTACATCGCCTCATCTTGCGTTTACCAGTTCGTCACGGAATTAGCCAGAATGCAGGTTACGTCGCAGAAAAATAAAGAGAACTGGCCGGAAAGCGTCAAACGCGCCGCCGAGTTGATGGAGAGCAACTATGCGCAGATGATCAGCATCGATCAGCTTTCCGAGCATGTTGGCTTGTCCAAGTACCACTTGATCCGCCGGTTTTCGGACAGTACAGGTCTTACGCCAGGCGCTTATCTGACCCGTGTCCGCACCGAAAAAGCGATGGACCTGCTTCGCGGTACGTCACTTAGCATTGAGACCATTGCTGAGCGGGTAGGTTATTCCAGCGGAAGTTACTTCATTAAGGCCTTCCGCCGTTTGACCGGGCTCACCCCAGGAGAGTTCCGCAGCGGGGGCGAAAGTCTGGTCTATCGCAAGCTATTCTTCGATTAAACGCAATATTTTGCTATTCATATCGCAAAGTTACTATAGATATAGCAAAACTCCTTTAGGTAAGATGAACCTAACAAGAGCAATAAAGATCCATCCGTAAAGGAGTTTTGCAAATGAACCATCAGCAGATTGCCCCAACTCCACCGCTAGGTTGGAATAGTTGGGACTGCTACGGCGCAGCTGTGACGGAAGAAGAGATTCGGGGCAATGCGGAATACATGGCGAAGCATCTGAAAGACTTTGGTTGGAGCTATATCACCGTGGATATTCAATGGTATGAACCAGGAGCCCTTTCGTCTCAATATCGGCCGTTTGTTCCGCTTGTGATGGACGGCTATTCCCGGCTGATGCCTGCCGAGAATCGCTTCCCCTCTGCGGCCGGCGGCCAAGGCTTCAAGCCGTTAGCGGATTATGTGCATAGCCTCGGGCTGCGATTCGGCATTCATATCATGCGCGGCATTCCGCGGCAAGCCGTTCACGCCGCCACACCGATCTTGGGGACGACCGCAACCGCACGTGATATTGCACATCCCAATTCGATCTGTCCCTGGAATACCGATATGTACGGTGTGGATGCCTCTAAAGAAGGGGCGCAGGCCTATTATGATTCGCTTTTTGCCTTGTATGCTTCATGGGGCGTTGATCTCGTAAAAGTAGACGATATCGCCGCTTCCCGGCTTTACGGCACCCACCAAGCCGAAATTGCATTGATCTCTGAGGCGATCAAGCGCTGCGGCCGTCCGATGGTGCTCAGCTTATCCCCCGGACCGGCTCCGGTGGAGCTTGCAGCTTTCTTCGCCGAACAGGCTAACATGTGGCGCATGACGGACGATTTCTGGGACCAGTGGCCGCTGCTAAGGGACATGTTCGACCGCTGCCGGGCATGGCAGGGCGTCCCGCAAGCCGGGTCATGGCCGGACTGCGACATGCTGCCGCTGGGGCATATCGGCATCCGCTCGGTGGACGGCGGCGGGGCAGATCGCTGGACCCGGTTCACCCGCGACGAGCAATTAACGATGATGTCGCTTTGGAGCATTTTCCGTTCGCCGTTGATCTTTGGCGGGGAACTCCGAGACAATGACGAATGGACCTTGTCGCTGCTGACCAACCGCGAGGTGCTGCGGATGCACCGGGAAAGCCGCGGCGCCAAAGAAGCCCTTCGGCAAGACGACCTGATCGTTTGGACGGCCGAACATCCCGAAGGGTTCAACTATGCAGCTGTTTTTAATGTAGGGGAAAGCGCGCTGCCGCTGGAGCTCCCTCTGGAGCAAATCGGTTTATCCGGCGTTTCTACCGGAACTGAGCTGTGGAGCGAAGCTCTCGCGGAGCTTACGGCGACTGGGGAGCTTCGGACTACGATCCCGCCGCACGGGGTGCGGTTGTATCGGTTGGAATAGTCAGTACACCTGCTTCAACAACTCAATCATCTCATCCAAAGTCAGACCAAAGGACTTGTAATAGGACACTTCACTAGCCAACTGTTCCATCACCATTTCGTTGCGGATGCGCTGCATCTCTTCGGGGGAAAATTCAGCGACAAAACACCCTTTGCCGGTCACCGTATGGATCAAGCCGCGCCGCTCGAGTTCTTCCCACGCCTTCTTGACGGTGATGACACTCACCCGCAGCTCATGAGCTGCTTGCCGGATGGGCGGCAGGATATAGCCGCTCTCCAGCTCCCCTTTTAGAATTTGGGCGCTGATTTGCTCGAACAGTTGCTGATAGATCGGTTTCTCCGAAGTATTGGATATCGCGATGTTCATTGGATCTCCACTTGAAGGAATCGTTTGACCGCCATCCGGTAAGCCACTGCGGTAAGCGCAATGAAAATCACGATTCCTGCGATCAGAATATAGGCTTGAACTGCCAAATGATTCGCTTCCGTCCCATAAAACATACGATTCATCCCCGAATTCGCGATCCCGATCCACTGGGTGATCCCTGCAAACAATGTAGCTGCTACAGTGGAGATCAGCAGTGCCATACCAAATTTATACGCCGTCTTGTAATACATCGGAATAAAAATCAGGTTAAAGATCGCCAGCATCACCAAACAGAGACCAAAGAATCCTAAGTTCGGCGGGAAGAAGAAGTAGGTTATATCCGAATAGAAGCGCTGACTAACCAGGCCAAAGATTAGGGCAACCACCACATGCGCCAATTCCAGTCCGGCGATCACGATAATCCGCGCTTTCACAATGTCCCGTTTCGTAACAGGCATCATCGAGGTGAACATCAAATCGTTTTGTGCTCTCAGTTGGTTAAACATATTGGGGATGGTGATCCAACAAAAATACAAAATCACTATATAGTAAATCCAGCCAGGAACAAACATCAAAACGCCCATTAACACAGGCATGCTCAATAATAGAGGATGTACACCCAGTCGGATATCTTTTCGGATCAAATTAATCATGGTTCTGCCCCCCTTTTCTCGCATAGTAAATCATAATATCCTCTAAGCTTGGCGTGGCGGCTCGGATTCCCGAAGACAGGTCAAAGTCATCCGCATGCATCAAGCCCGTAAAACCAAACGAGTTCGTTTTGTAGGAAATCATCCGGTCCTTCACCTGTGCAAGCTGGCCCTCGGAACCGTTCACGAGGAGATAGGATTCTTTGAATTCATCCTTCTCCCCGCTCAGCACAATTTGCCCGTTTGAGATAAAGGTAATATAATCAGCGCACTTCTCCAAGTCGGAGGTAATATGGGTGGAGAACAGAATGCTCACCTCGCCATCAGCAATCAGCTCCTGAAAAAGATCCAGCAGGTCATCCCGTGAAGCCGGATCCAGCCCGCTGGTGGGCTCGTCGAGGATCAGCAGCTTGGCCCCATGGGACAAAGCAAGCGTCAGGCTGTATTTGACCTTCATGCCCGTTGACAGTTCGGCGATCTTTCTATTCTCATCCAAGTTAAATCTCTTCATGTAGGAGGAGTAGATTTGATCGTCCCAATTTTCATAAAACCTCTTAATGGTATCCGTCAACGTCTTAATCTTACTGCGCGTGTAAAAATCAATGCTCCCGAAAGCAAATCCAATCTCCTGCTTTAATTCCAGCTCATGTTCCGCCATGTTCTTGCCCAGAATGTAAACCTCACCGCTGTCGATCCGAGTCATATTTAAAATCGACTTGATCGTCGTCGTTTTCCCTGCGCCGTTAACTCCGATAAAGCCCATGATGTATCCCTTCTCCAACTGGAAAGAAACATCCTTCAGCTCAAAGGCGGGGAATTTCTTATGAATATGTCGAACATCTAATGCCAGCATGGAATACCCCCTCTTTTTAAATTGTGTATATCGTGTATACACAATATATCACGGACGGGAGGGGGCGTCAACCGAAGGCCGCCTTCATATGTAAAAAAAACACCCGCTCAACAATGCAGTTGACGGGTGTTCAAAATCAGAGTATTCGTACAAAACTCAGAGCCCAGCGGCGCGTTGCAGCCGTTTCGCGATTTCCACCAAATCCTCTGGCGATATGCCGGGGGCGAATAACGACGCTGGCGCCATTCGGATCCGGGGCTTTCGGTCTGGGCAATTCAATGGCCAACCGATTTACGCGTTTAAACATGCATGTACCTCCCCATAAGTCTCAATTACTAAAAGCCTACGGGGGATAGCTCGGATATTATACCGGACGGGTATTGATCGTCCGAAGCTTTGGTGTGGAAGTGCCTTTTGTTTATGGCTGGAAAACCTCTTGACCGTTGAGGATCAGTCTGTAGCTGATGTCGGCCTTCAGCGAGTCCGATACGGCACAATATTTCTCCTTGCCCATTTGGATAGCTTTCCAAATTTGGTAATCTGGAATGTCTCCTTCAACGCGGAAAATCAGCTCAATGGCAGTAAAGCCGGACGGATTCTGCTCTTTCCGGGTACCGTCCGCTTCGATCTCTAGTGAAGTGATCTTCTCAAGGAATGAATTCAGAATCATGGTGATGTCAATGCCGATACATCCGGCCAGTCCGGCCAGCAAAAGCTCCATGGGTGTTGCGCCTGTGCCGTCGCCGCCGTATTTTGGCGTAGCGTCCATTCTTACCGGATAACCAGAATCCCCGACTGATGTAAACAAACGTTTTCCATTCCAGGTTGTCATAACCTTCATCATCATTACCTACTTTCTGTTATTAATGCTCCTGAAGTTGATTGATAAACTTACGAGCTCTTTCGGACGCCGTATTCTGAAAAAAAACTTCCGGTTCCTGCGATTCCACAATTACACCGCCATCCATAAACACGATCCGATTGGCGACCTGACGGGCAAATTTCATTTCATGAGTGACGATGACCATCGTCATCCCATCCCGGGCCAGCTGGCCCATAACTTCCAGCACCTCTCCGACAAGCTCGGGATCAAGAGCTGAGGTCGGCTCGTCAAACAGCATGATCGCCGGCTCCATGGCTAATGCTCGGGCAATTGCCACCCGTTGCTGCTGGCCGCCGGACAGCCTCGAGGGATATTCATCCTTCTTCGCCAACAGTCCAACCCGATCCAGCAGTCGTTCGCCGATCTGTACGGCTTCTGCCTTTTTCATTTTCTTCACAGATAACAGCGATTCGATCACGTTGCCAAGCGCTGTCTTGTGCGGATATAAGTTAAACTGCTGAAAGACCATTCCCGTATGACGACGAATTTCACGGAAGGCGGCCTGTTTCTTCTTAGACGGCATGGACGCGTCCACTCGAACACCATTCACCTCAAGCGATCCGCCGTCCAGCTCCTCAAGGCCGTTCAGACATCTCAGCAGGGTGCTTTTGCCGGAACCACTTGGTCCGAGCAGCACAACGATTTCTTTGGGAGCCACATGCAGGTCAATGCTTTTCAACACCTCTGCTCCGTTAAAAGACTTGGACAGTCCTGTCGTTTGAATCATATTTGCTCCACCTCATGCCTCAATATACTTTGGACAACTGCTTCTCCACCGCATTCAGAATGGCCGAGAACACAGTGCTCATGATCCAATACATGGCGGCGATCCCAACGAAAAAAGGCATATAGACATAATATTGAGCGATCAGCAGCTGCGCTGAACGCAGCAACTCGGTGACCGTAATGGCCGACACCAGCGCCGTCTCTTTAAGCATTCCGATAAAGGTATTACCCATAGGCGCAATGGCCACCCGAGCTGCTTGCGGCAGAATGATTCTTCTCATCGTCATCCAGCCCGTCATGCCCGTCGCATAAGCGGCCTCCGTCTGACCCTTCGGAATTGACTGAATCGCCCCTCTGAACGTTTCAGACAGATAGGCACCTACGTTGATGCTTAATGCCACATACGCGGCTGTCAGCGGCCCCAGCGTAATTCCGTAATCTACAACCCCATAATAAACAATAAAAATTTGGACAAGAAGCGGCGTACCTCGAATAATCGACACATATACACGGGCAATTCCGCGTACCAGCCGATTCCCTTTTAATCGCGCAATCGCAACCACCAAACCGATGATCAGCCCAAAAAACATGGATACTACGGTAACAAGCAGCGTATTATAAGCGCCTTTCAGCAAAAAAGGAAGGTTATCCCATACTAGATTCATTGTCGTTTGAATCCCCTTTTGATTCCATGGTTAAAACGACAAGGCCATGAAAGAATACGAATTCTTCAAGGCCTTATCCTTTTCACGATTCTTTATTCTGCCGGCGGCTCTTCGCCAAACCATTTTTGGAAGATGGTGTTATAGGTACCGTCGGCTTTCATATCGGTCAAAGCCTGATCCAGAGCGGCCAGGAATTCCGGGTTATTTTTGCGGATCGCGATACCCGCTTGGTCGGATTTGATCGCATCGCCCACCGCTTTAATTTTATAACCGTTTTTGTCGACAATAGGTTTCAAGGCGTACAAGTTATTGATGGTGGCATCGATCCGTCCCGCATTCAAATCCTGCAGGGAAGTAATCACATCGTCATAGGTTTTGATCTCGAAGTTGCCAACCTGCGGCAGCACGTCATTCCGGAGATAGGATTCATCGTTTGTGCCGAGTCCCACGCCGATATTTTTCCCTTTAAAGTCTTCCAGCTTCGTGATCGAGTTATTATCCTCTTTTACGATGATTTTAACTTGGTTCGTGATATACGGCTGGGTGAAATCAATTTGCTGCTTGCGTTCGTCGGTAATCGTAACCTGGCTGATAATGGCATCGATTTTGCCAGCCTGCAGACTAGGAATCAGTCCAGAGAATTCCTGCGGAGCAAACTCGACTTTAACGCCGAGCCGTTTGGCTACTTCTTTCGCAATGTCAGCATCAAAACCATCGATTTCCTTGTTTTCATTCAGGAAGTTGTAAGGCGCGTATGTCCCCATAAGCCCTACCTTTATCACACCCGCTGTTTTAATTTCGTTCAATAAATTACTATCGGCATTTGCGGAGCTTCCTCCGTTCGCCGCATTGTTGGAAGGAGCCAAGCTTGGCGCGTTATTGCCGTTATTGTTAGAACCGCAGCCAGTCAATGCCAGAACTACGAGCAATACGGCGGATAATGTTAGAAACAGCGGATTTCTGGATTTCTTACTTTTCAGCATGGATATTCTCTCCTTTGTATTTATTGGGTAGCAGAATGGGTACAATTCCGAAACGGCAGATCATTATCCAATCAAAGCTAAACGCCAAGCAAACCAAAAAATTCGAATCTCGCCGTCTCCGCGGCAAGCTGCTGAGCCGTTTTGGATTCGATCCCGCTGCCTGGCGGCGCGAACCCGAGCAACCAGCGTGAAATGACGCCTTCGATTAAGCTCATGATCATCGTGGCACGGAATTCTGCATCGATGGAAGCCGGAAGCATGCCTAACTCAATCGCCCTGCGAATGTTAAGAAGAAAAGAGTTCTCCAATGCTGCTCTCGTTTCCCGGATCGCATGGCGGATCGTTTCAACCCCTTCACCTCTGCCAAAAATAAGCTCTATTAAATACCGGTTGGATTCGGCAAACCGAAACAGACTTTCCAGCAGAGCTTCGGAGGCATGTACCATGTCCTGCACCGATCCTGCTTCCCGTCGGTATCCATGACGGATGACGTCAAGCAATTTTTCCCGGCCTTCCTTCACAATTTCCAGCGCAATCGCTTCTTTGCTTTTGAAGTACCAGTAGAACGTCCCTTGAGCCACACCCGCCTCAGCGACAATATCGGAAATTTTTGTTGCATGATAGCCATCCTTGGCAAATCGCTTCATGGCAATTTGCAGAATATGCTCTCTGCGATCACTGTTGATTTGGGCTTCTTTCTCTCCGCTCAATCTGTTCCCACCCCACATGATTGACTAGTCAGTCAGTTTGTAATTAAATCCTATAGGATTTATATGATATTGTCAACTCTTGTATTGTGGAAACAAAAAAAGCGAGGTTTGCGCAGTAACGCAAACCCGCTTTTTTATAGTCATATTTCGATCAACAACAACATTATTTCTTCTTATAAAACTCATGATACAGCTTCATGAGCGCTCGCTTCTCAATTCGTGACACGTAGCTGCGGCTAATGCCGAGCTCCTTGGCGATTTCGCGCTGGGTCCGTTCTTCTCCCCCATGCTCCAGGCCAAACCGCCCTTTGATGACTTCCTGCTCCCGCGCGTCCAGGATGTCCAGGTTGCGATAGATTTTACTCTTCTCCATCTTTAACTGAACCCGGTCCACCACATCGTCCGCTTCCGTCCCCAAAATATCAATGAGGGTGATTTCATTAACATATGGATGTTATCCGTGTTAGTAACTTTCGTTGATGTATCAATACTTTAAAGTATAGCAAAAAAGGCCCTGCATGAGCAGGGCTTAACTTGCTTGTTTCTTCTTTGAGTTGTACTCCAGGACGGCTTTTTCGATAGCTGCATTAATTTCTTCTGTGGTTACCTGTATCCCGAGTTTCCCCAGTTTCTCCGAGGTGTAAATAAACGCCTGATTCAATTTGTTGCGTCCAGATTCTGTGGTCATTGTCGCCTCAACATAAGCAAACGCCTCATTTGCGATCTTATGAATCAAATCACGCTGACTTGCTGATATCTTTGTATCGATCCACAGATTAACCCGAGTGCGCAGCAACGCTAAAAACGACAGTACAATCAATGCAAGAATACTGATCAACGCACTAACTACTTGAACAACATACGGTTGAATTTGATCCATAATGTTTTCCATTTCTTTCACACTCCTTTATAGATATCGACTTTATAAGGTTCGGCCTTGTCCCAAAAAATACGTGCTCCCAAGACGGACGCAAACTCCCGCGCTGTAACGTAACCTAGGCCGTTAATGAGCTTGGTTTCCAACGGTTGACCATTAATCGTTACTTTGCCTTTTGTGTATCCTACGGACGCTCCAAGGAGCTCTCCAATCGGTCTGGATGGGATCCACGTTGTATTCTTGATGTTGTACCCGGTATAGGTTTGATCTTCATGTGCATGGACCTTGATTTCCATTGCTGGGTACTCAACATCGTTTTGTACTGGTCGGTCCTCGGCGCCAAGGTATTCTAAGATTGCCTTAGCAATAGCATCAACCACCTTGTCCTGGAACGATGGGTCAAACAGTTTAATCTCGTCCGATGGATGGTTAATAAAACCAACCTCCAGTAGTGCAGCTGGCATTGTCGTTTCCCGGGTCACGGCGAGGTTCCCCACCTTAACACCACGGTCCTTTAACCCTGTGGCTTGTGCCATGTGTTTGTGTAGGACATCTGCAAGCTTCTTGCTGTCGGGACGTGTGTAAAATGTTTCAGTCCCACTAGCGCTCCCCTCTGTACCGGTGCTGTTTGCATGAATCGAGATAAACGCATCTGCTTTTAGATTGTTGGCGATCTTTGCACGATCTGATAGTTCAATAAACGTGTCATTCTGCCGAGTTAATACTGCGGTAACTTCGCTCCCCTTCAAGCGGTCAGCTAATTTCTTCGCCATGGTCAGAGCAAAATCTTTCTCACGTGTTCCCGTTGTCCCGAGCGCTCCCGGGTCCTTCCCTCCGTGTCCTGCGTCGATTACGATTGTTTTCATCTTGCTCCTCCTTAATTGCCCTACCCGGTCGATAACCGGCTGTAATAAGTTCGATAACGTACTGTAATTCTTCTGATGCTGATTTTCGGATTTCGTCATAGGCCCATTTACACAAGGCTCCACCCCCAAGCTGATCATGATCCGGCGTTGATTTTCCATGATGATTAATTGGTTTGTTGCATAGGCTCGTACGTCATTTTCCTCCGAAAACATCCAGGGGAAATGCTTGCGTAGCCGCTTTTTAATCTTGCGTTGCTTGAGCAGCAGAAAGATAATGGCCCCTGCCGAAGACAGGGACCACCCGTGTTTAAATAGCGTGCTCAGAACCTCTATCAGAAAGTCGTACATCCGCCACCACCTTCGGCACCAGTAGCTTGTCTCTCACTTCTGGGCCGTACATATCAAAGATAAATTGCAGGGTAATGTCGGTTACATCGGTATAAAGGAATTCGGATTCGTCAAATTCGATCATTTCAAAGGCACACCCGCTTCCTCTAACCGCTGATTGATGTCGATGAAAATCTTGTTCATCTCCTGACGTAGATCCCGCAGCTGGCGCGTTTTTTCAGTGGCGCTCAATGAATTATCAGCACTGACTTCTTTGATCTTTGTACGGTATTCAGAAATCTGTTTGCTGATCGATCCTTTAGCGGTAGACGTAACCAGTTTCCGCAGCTCGTCACTGTACCAGGAAGGCAGTTCTGCACCAGCCTCTTGATTATCACGATAGGCACGGGTCAAATTCTCTTTAGCGGTATAGAAATCATCTTGCAACGTATTGGTTACTTGCGGATCCACGATAAAGTTTTTCAAAAGGGTATTCCGCACGTTACCTGCACCCACATCAGATGTAAGCGGCAAGAGCAGACGCGCAGGGTCACCGCCGTAGGCCCGGATCAGATAATCTACTTTCATCGGAGACATTTTCAGGTACTTCCCTAGTTCCTTCGCTATCGCGCTTGTGCGTTCGTCATATTGATATTGTGGGCTCCGGTCAGACAATCCTTGAGATACGATTGGAGCGCCGGTAAAGCTTTGGTTAGCAATAACCGAAACGAATGGTGCTGCTACGGTAGCGTTTATAACGCCAGCAATGCTTTTTTCTAGTCCACCACCCTGAGTAGCGCCTTGTAAAAGGCCTGTTGCTGCGGGTGGGAGCCAAGCGTTAGCAAGAGCATCTGCTGCACCTTTAAACGCTGTCGGGTCCTGGTCTTTAAATGCACGTAACGCCTCAATGGTCAATTCGCCAAAGGAATTGTACGCCGGTTCCATCGGGATTTTTACAAAGGTCCCATCCGGATTCTTGCTCACGATCAAGAAGCGATAACGCTCCCGCGCCGGGAGTTGTTGATAGTCTGGATCGTCCGCAAACTGCGTGTATTCGTACAGTTTTGGGAGTACCGAGAGTCCAGCAATCGCAATCATGGTTTTAACAGGATTCTGCTTAAATGCTCTCAGGATCCGATACGTGCCTTGTACTGCAGCATTGTTGTACGGAACAAACGATTCAATATCCCTAGACCACGCCCCTTTACGTGAGAAGTTGACCGTAATCTCCCGGGCCTGTTCCATTGCTCGGCGCACATTCTCAGGCGTTCTCTCACCGCCAAGACGTTTCATTTCGAGCTTGTAGGCCGCCATACGTGGGGCGTTTTCCGCAATATCACCGATAGCCTGTAAAGCAGAAAATGGCGCTTTAGCAACGTTTTTTGTTGCCTTTGCAATGCCCTGGGGCGACAAGATGGGATACCGCGTCATATCGATAATTTGTCGGTTAACTTTACGATCACCTTTCAATGCTGCTGAATACTCCCCACCGGCGCGCCGGAACTCTTGTGCCATGTTGCGTAATCCTGGAATATTCAACCTATCCGCAATCCCGGATAGTATGCCATACACCGTATAGGCCATTTGTTGCGCAGGATTTTTAGCCTGAATTGCAGATTGTACAAGGTCCATCGTAGCCCCTTTGATCGCAAACACTGGAGCAAGCACGCCGGTTGCACCGTATTTCGTTGCATTACTGAGCGCACCAAAAACATCAATCAAAATGTTAGACGCTTGTGGCCCCATGCCGATTAATGCTTGAACAATTTCAGGATCGTTCACTTGGATGTAAACTGGCTGACCATTAACCATTGCTCTTACAACGTTGTCGTTACTCAGTTTCGTGGTTTTAAATACGGCTTTAAAGTCGTTGTCCAGCGCCTCAACAAAGTCATCAATCCCATCATTGAGTAGGATTTCACGCAGATTCCGCTTGTCGTTCGGACCCTTCACAATTTCCGCAATGCCTTTCATACCTTCTGGATCACGCTTAATAGCATCAACCAAAGATTGCATCGTGCGGTTACGTAGGGCTGCATTCGTCCAGGCTCCGATCGTTTCAATAGTAGTTTTGCGCGGGTCAACAATTTTTCTGACGGAACCAGTAGGACTGACCTCCTTAATAGGAGCCTTCTGACCACTGAAGCTGGAGGAGGTCGTTTTAGCCAGCATCTTTCTTCCCGGCTTCTCAGATCGTAAGAACTGCCGTCGCATCGGTGCGTAGAAAGGATTCTTTTCCCGCAAAGCTTGATACAAGTCCTCAGAAATTAGACCTTCGTTCACGCCTAAGTATTTCAGAACGTTGTCATTGAATTGGTCCCACTCCTGAGCGATTTGCTTAAATCCAGGATACCGCTGTTCCAGAGTTTCGATCCGAGCCCGGACTTTCTCTGGCGTCATGTTCAAACTTTCGTCATATACACGTTCACCACGGCTCATCCGTGTTTCTGCGTGGCGCAGGATAAGGTAATCGACAAAGTTCTTATCTTGACCGCGTGGAACCTTTTTGAAAATGCTTTGTAGGCTTTCCCCGACTACTTCACCTTCTGGTGTAACAAATGCATCTCGAGCGATTGTGTTAGCCAGGTTATTAGCTCTCGATGCGTCCATAGCTGTCTGATACGTCTCGTTGCTCACCTTCTTGAGCGGAGAGAGGTAATCGACAAAGTTCTGATAAGTTGCCCGGGCCTGTGCTGCTGCTGAGTCCATGACTCCTTGTACATCATTCTTTATCGCGCTTTTAACGATTTGATCCTGTGTCGATATCATGCGACCGGATCCTCGACCAGATACAGGAGAAATACCAAGTCCCTGTTCTCCAAAAAGGTTGGTAAACCAGCTTTGTTTGAGGTTATTGATGGAATTTAGTTGCTCCTGAAATCTAGATAGATCGGACGGGACAACAGGGTTTCTTTCAACTGGCTGAAAAAGTATGTTTGGTCGTCTTACAATAGGATCTAATCCAACGATTTCCCGCATTCGTTCCAACTCTCTACCGCGTTGCAAGGCATTAGGTGATATTTTTCTTGGACCACTTAGGGCCTTTTTAAGATCATAACCCATTTCTTTTGCCACTTGATTAGCAACCTGTTCAAGATTCATGTTGTTCCGAATATCATTAGCCAAACTGCTCATTTGATTGTAATCCATCTGTTTTATCTCGTTTAGAGATATGTTCCCACCGATATTTTTTTGAATCCATTTAGCGAGTTCACGTGGATTCTCTAACGGTGGAGTCATACGTTCCGTTACTACTGGTTTAATATCCGTAAGAATTTTATCAAGCGATGCACCGCGTGATACTCTTGCTGTTGTTGGACCGGAAGTGCGAATCAATTCATTAAAATAACTATCAACCTGTTGACCTGGTGATGTTATGGATTCTATGGAAATTCCTCGACCTATATTTACAGGCAAATCAGTATTATTAACGCTCCGCATCAGCGCATCCCCGACACGCCGGTTATTGATCGCTGAACGAATAGGTTGTGCCGCCAGAGGCAACGCGCTTAATCCTGCACCCGCCAGAAGCCCAAGGCCCGCGTTTTCTGCAAGTTCACGGTTCGTTGGTTGTCCTTGCATTGCTGCAAGAGCAGGCCCTTGTATCGCCCCCGCTGTGCCTTCTCTGAACGCTTCTCTTGTTACCGCTTGTGCAGTTTGCGGTCGGATTCTTCCTCCGGCGGTGAGTGCATTTGCTACCGTGCTTTCCGCACGCTGTAACCGTGGAGACGCAGCAACAAGATTGTCAACTGCGTTGTATGGTGCTGCGATAGGTCCGGCACCAACTGGCGCTCCCGATGGCACGGCGATAGATAAAGCGGAACCGATAACATCAGCCACCTTGTTTGCTGTTGGTCCCAAGTCTGGACGTACAGTAGCGGGATTACCCCCGCTCATAATCGCATCCGGCGTACTCCCTACACGTGAAATAAACTGGCCTACAGGATTCCCCTGCGTTATCCAGTTCATTGCGCCAGCATAATATTTAACCGGGTTGTACGGACTTAACTTGTCGATTTCCTCCTGATTGATTTGATACTGCGTTTTCGGTGGTGGAGGATTATTGATTGCATTTTGAATCAGGTTCAAAGGTTTCGCTGCGGTCTTTGCCGCTGATAATTGCTGTGCCTGAGCGTTAGACGTAGCTGCATTGATCAGGTTCGTAGATTTAGCAAAGTCGAAACGCTCAGTTAATTCAGACATCGTTGGTTCGATCGGGCGATTCCGAACCGCATCAAAAATACTCGAGCTGGTTTGAGTTTGAACCGGAGAGGATGAATATACCCGGTTCAGTACACGTTGTTTTGCTTCTTCACCTTGTTTACGTCTCCGCACATCTTCAAAGGTTGCCAATCTTAGCACCCCCTTAGTACCATTTGTTTTTATCCCAAAACTTCAATGCTTCAACAGGATCTCCATACCGATCTTTAATACGTTTTAACCCCGCTAAAGCCTGTTGATACGGGTCGCTCCAATCCACCTTGTTACCTCCGTAGATAGAACGAGTTTCATCAAGAAATTGAAACAGACCAGCTGCCGAAGACTTTGGATTTTTCGCATTAGGATTAAAACTGGATTCCCGTGCTACAAGTTCCAACGTTGGAGTAAGCCAACTCTCTGGATATCCCAAGTCCTTAATTGCTTTAGAAATTGCTGTACGTGCAATCGTATAGTTTTTAGGATTTGCTTTCGCGTCCTTAGTTGCTTTGTAATAATTCGTATATGCCCCGGTGTTACCGGGGCTACTCAGTTTCCCGAGGAGCCCCCGTATTTTTTGGTCAAGCTATTGATTTCGGATTTCGAGAATCCGAGAGCGCTTAGAATTTGATTGGTTTCTTGATCGCTCAAGCCCGAATCTACGACATTAAGGAACATCTGCTCACGTTGTCCCGAGTCAGTTGTTATCTTTCCTGTGTCCGGATCCCGGTAGAGAGACTGAATGCTTTGCAGAACTTGATTTGCTGTCAGGCCGCCGCTGGAACTTACCGGTTGCGACATCTGGTAATCCAGTTGAGCCCACGCCCGGGAGTTATCATCCTGCGCCAAAGCTAATTGTGCCTGACGGTATGCCTGTTGGTTGCTCTCTTGTAGTCTATTTAAAGCGTAGTTCAAACCAAATTGACGAACATTCTCGTCGAATTCAGCTTTCCAGCGTTGATCCGAAATTGCATCGCGCGCTTTCTGGTAAGCGAATTGCTCCTGAGCAAACTGCTGATCAAATGCTTGTCCTTGACGCTGCATATCCAGTTGTTGCCCTGCCAGCGTTCGGATGGTTGGTGCGACTTGACTAGCCGTAGCGTAATTAACGTTAGCCCCGTATTGGCTAGCGTCTACGCCCATCTGTGCAAGCATAGCCCGGATTCCGTCAGCTTGATTACTTAATCGCGTTCTCTCAGCAGCCGTGATTCCCGGCGTCTCAGCCTGTTGTTTCAAACTCAGTAATTGGTTCACTAGGCTCTGTGCTTGCTCTCCACCCGGGAGATAACCAGTTAATCCAGCCCGAGTATTCGTGTTGTCAATCGCTCTTTGATCTTCGTTGAGATACAACTGAGCCAGATTAGCGATATTTGAATACTGTTGTTGCTGCTGGTTCAGGTTGTTCAGATATTGGTTATACGCTTGCTGCATCAGACTAGGCAACACATCTGTTTCAACGCGGCCCAATTCATTTGCAGAGATTTCACCCATTCGGTCGGAGGTGATTGTGCTGTTCAGGATCCCGCGACGATTTAGTTCAGCCTGAACCGCTGCATTACCTTGCTCAATGTTCGCTTGTGCTCGTTTCAAAGCCGCCTGATACGCCGGGTCATTGTTTGGGTCGTAACTAAACGGCGTTACTTCTCTGGTGGCGATCTGACGCATGAGGTCCATTAATCCGCTCCCCTGTTGCACATTTGTCTTAGCTGCAGTCGAGGCGCTTGTTGTGTTTGATGGTGTCGCCGTTCCGGTAAACGAAGTATTAGCTGTGGTATTTGTATTCGGGTATTGATACCCCAAGTTTTGGGTCAGGTATTTTTGTTGAGCGGACGTGTCTAAACCGGCAGCTTGTCGCTGAGAAATGACACTTAATGCCCGTTGGATTTCACTTTGCTTGTACGCATCATCATTGCTAATCTTCGCTTGATTCTGAGCGATTCTTTTCTTCAATTCAGCGTCCGCAGTGTTATAATCCGCACCACCATAACCTAGCTGTGCCGTTGCCATATTACCCCTCCTTTGTGCAATAGAAAAAGGACCCCAATGGAGTCCTTATATGGTATTATTTAGTTTGTACAACACGCCTTGAGTGGGTGGGTTCCCTCCGGAAAGGGGGTGAACCTATGAAAGACTTCTCCTTTTCCGATGTGATCGCATTCGCAGTGTTTGTTGTTGCGTTGTTGACCTACATTGACCGAAAAAAGAAGTAACCCGCTCTAAGGCTGGCACCTGTGCGGGTTACTTTTCCACGTAGAAAAGCATTATCTTGGAGGGTTACCCCACTCAAGATGTTGTGCTAGGGACGGTCTGCCAACCGTCCTTACTTTAATTTTATCTTATCATGCGTTCCGGTATACCTCAATTATTTTTGAAGTTCCGCGAGTTGAGATTCAAGTTCCTTAATTTTCGACTCGTTTTCGGTTATAGCTTTCTCCTTGTTTTCGATTTCCGACTGAACTTTAGACTCTTCATAGTTCCATGGGTTTTCCTTCATGGTTCCAATCGATAACTTCAAGCTTGTAATTTCATCTTGTAACATGCTGATTTCATATTTTAGTCTTTTAATCTCTTTTTCCTTATTTAAAACAGGAGTGTTTTGATCTTCTGGCACTTTTACACTTCCTCCCTGTTGGATAGTGCTTGTTTCCGTAGTTGTATTTTGTGTAATTATTGACGTGACGTATATAGTTTTGGTCTGGTTGTCAACTGAAACATCAGCCCCTAAAGCCTCTGACAATCCCCTTACAGGCACATTCGTCCTGTTGTTGATTACAGCCCCTTTATCATTCAACTTTTCACCATTGACAACCACGCTATATTCACCGGTTACTTTTTTTCCAATTAAGCTAATTGAATCAGCAAACGCAGAAGCTGAAAGCATGAACAATAGTCCTGCTACGAAACCAGAAACATATTTTTTCATTTTTTACTTCTCCTTCGTCATTTTTTTTAAATATATCACGAAGAATTGGTAAAGTTAACCTCCTAATGCTGTGATTCTGCTAGATAATGCATCTAAAGCTTCTTGTAATGTTTGTCCATTACCATAAGAGTACAACTTGCTCCAGTCACTAAGTGTTACAAAGTAAGCGGCGGAGAGACGCAAATCTTGTCCTGAGGCAATGGTTATATCCCCTAGTCCAGAAGATGTCTCTATTCTTAAATTACCAGTCAATGGATAAATTGATCCATCTAGATCATCGTTAATTAGCTTAATTGCCGGGAGTATGCCAGATGCCAAGCTTTGCATCTGAATATATCTCCCAGCAGATGAACTCGCTTGGAATAGATTATTTGTATTGCTCATTTCAGCTCTTGGATAACCAACTTCTTTTGTCGCGATATAATTTCCGAAAATCTGACCGGCTGTGATCTTCCCCAGATTCGCACTAATCGCAGACAACTCTTCCACTTGCATCTTCAGCGCAGTAACCGTGCCTTCAATCAGTACATCACCATCAATCTCGTTCACGTTCCTGGTGTCCAGGTTATTGAGTAGGAACGTTAATTCCTCGGTTAACATTACCGTGGTGTTCAGCAACGTCTTAACGATTTTCTGCAACTGTGGTAGGCTCGCGGCGTCTATATCATTGTTGGTGATATTGATATTCGGTAACTGTACGTTAGCCACTAGGCTCCCCTCCTTGATATTTCGCGTACAATGCGGTGTATTTTCGCTTTACCTGTGCCATACATTTTCAGCCTGTACCAGATTTCAGGAGTACGGACGATTATCGGTATTCTTAGGCTCTGTATTTGCCCTGTACCGTTTGTTTGGGAGTAACCATTGATCCAAGTACCCCCTTCGGTTCCGGCGGCGTAATCGACGTTTAGAGAGCTATCAGGATCGATGTCTGCGATGACCCATAGCTTGTTGATCGTCTTTCGCACAGTTTCATCACTTTCGCTGAATGGTTTGGTTTCAATGCTCCATTCAATCGGTGTTCCGTTGTCATTCGCGCCGCCCATTTTCATGATCTTACCGTCTGCTGTAGCAAAGTAGAAGGTCGTGCCGTCCAAGTAAAAAGCTGTAGCAACGTAACTTTCCACCCACCATGCACGGGTTTGTAGATCATATTTAAGCGTCACATTCGGCGTTGTTGCGGATCCTGTCACCAGTGATAGGTAAACAAAACGCCCATCTGTGCCGGCGACACAGTGCTGGGCGTATGCCATATTTATGGAGTTGATATAATTTTTAATCGGGTCGCTGATTTTCGTTGGCGCCGATCCACCCATGTAATCATAAAACCCGTCCGGCCCGAGCCAGAATAGTGATTCACGCGTTGGAACAACGGTCCGGTCACTGATACACCCAACACCATAAGGCTGTGTCATGTTGAAGTTTGTCGAATCCTCACCAAACAGTTTGTGCATGGTGTATTTTTTGAACAGGATCACATGGTTGTTGAATCCGGTCAGTCCGGTAGGTTTCTCCCCATCCTGCGTCTCAACCGTAATTTTCCCTGTGCCGGTGTATTTGTTGGTGCTCGTCCAGTCAGCAGCGTCACGTAAACCTGAGTACCAAAGCAGATTATCATTCGGACCTGCCATAAAGAAACGGTTCATGTACGTGGCGATAAACGAACTGTTTGGTCGTGCCGCGATCAAAGTAGTCAACGATGATCCGTCATACTGCCGTAGTTGCAACGATCCATCGATAAAATACAGTTTCGAGCCATCGAAAAACATTGCCGCATCCCACAGTCGGTTATTGTTTGTATCTCCGTATTCATATACTGGCGTCCAGGACGATCCAGATTGCTTGTACAGACCTTTTCCATTCCCGCAGTACCAAACACCTAGGAACTTAAAAATGCGGTTTATATAGCCAGTATGGGACGCATATTGCGTATATCCATCCCTTACCTGTACCGTTGGGTAAATAAAAGAATCCATATTGACCACGGCAGTATTTTGACTGTCCTTGATCTCTATGGATTCTACGGATTGGTTGAGACCATCAGCTAAAGTAACTATGGCCTGTTTTGATTTTGACGGTGCATCCGTCCATAATTGCAAGGTGTTCACCTCCAGTGTTGCACAGTATCGTCCTATTGGTCACGTCAATACACTACGATAACTCGTTAATCTGTTGGCATCCGCAGTACCCGTAAATGCATAAACGACCTGTGTAACATTGTCCACGTTATATGCCGCAAACTCACCAGCGAGCAAACCAACAGCGGCTCCAAAGCTTTTAATATCCGGTCTAAATTTAAGATATGTCCCATCTGACTTTTGCAGAGTCATTACCTGTGGATAGTCCGTCTTGGCTGCGTTAAAGTATCGTAGGTTTGCGCCTGATGTCGTTGTCGTGGTGCCGCCAGTTTGCCATGACGGTGTTTGCACCATAGGCATGAGTTGCTTCTCGATCAAAGTAGGCATTTGCGCGTTGCTCAAGTCTTCGACCCACTCCCGCAACACCGGGACATAAACTTGGTCAAGGCCGATTGTTGACGGATGATTTACCCCATTACCGCCATTAATCGGTTTGGTACTGTAATCTTCATTTGTGTACGGCCCCCACATTTCGCTTTCCGTC
>NZ_JAWDJI010000053.1:0-38792 GCF_032465655.1 Paenibacillus sp. 3LSP
GATACTAACTTCCCCCTCCTCAATCCGCCGGCGAACCGTGCTGTCGCTCATGCTGTGACGAAAGAAAAGAAGAGTCTCTTTGGGCGAGTAGCCCTGCAGGTATCGGTAATCAACCGCCTGCTTAGCTTCCGGGTCCTGAATCAGCCCCCATGCACGACGGATCTGCTGCGTATAGAACCGGTACCGTTGGTACACCCAACGTTGCTTTTCAATCAAAATGGCTGCATTTGCTGTCTTATCCGCATGCAGATCTTCTTGATCAATACGACGCGCTGATTCTCCATCAATAGCCACCTGCTTTAGCTCTTCTTCGTATTTTTCAAAATCCTTTATAAGTGCAACCATTTTTGTATATTTACCGAGCAGGAATTTTGTCCGCTGGATCTCCTGCTCACTAGCCGTTGGAAAGAGCTCTTCTTGTTCCCAGACCATCGCCATTCCCCTCATTCCCCTTTATATGTTATATTTCAATGAGAGGAAACATTTACCGACTGACCCCCGCGCCCGCCAAGGATTGGGGGTCTTTGCATTACCATTTTAGATATTTGCCCCACCGGCCCTGCCGTGGAGCTGTGATTTGCGAGGCGTACTGGTTCCGTGGAGTAGGAGGCTTTTCCGCCCCGATCCGGCGGATGTGTTCAGAAACCTTCTCCGGCGTCCAAACTTCCCGTTTAAGCCCCTTGTCCAGCATGCGAATCACCTTCCTTGATTTCATTCACGATCGCTCTAAGCTCACGTGCTATTTCTATGCCGACCGGCGTTCCCCAGCGTAGTTGATCGTCTATACGACTTTCTAAGTTCATAATCAGTTGTGCTCGATCAGATCTTAGCTGTTCAATCTCTGTATTTTGCCGCTGGAACCTCGTTTCCTCAGCATGATACAGGCATGCCCAGTGAGCTGCGCATGCGTTAGCCTGGCTGAGTTGTTCCTGCAGGGAGGCAACAAGCCTGGTTAATCGATCAACCTCTGCCCATCCTGCCTGTTCAGAGAGCAACGTTTGTTCAAGAGGATCACGAAGTTCGTTCACAAACGGCCTCCATTCGTGGATGAGCTCGCGTATCTCCTCCACCTGTTTATCCGTAAGCCGTTCACTCATATATGCCCCTCCCAATTCCAAAGCCCTTGCTGCCCCTTGATCGAGACCGGGTCAATCAACCTGACGTTATCCAACTGCCACGCATAGCGCCCTGGTGTGTAATCCCCGAACATATGCTCCATGGGAGAAATCAGATAATCTTGATCCTGAGAATGCAAATAAGCGATCTGTGTGTCATGATCGAACAACCAATCTGAGACGCGCCAGCATTCAACTAAATCAGCTATTGCTATAATGCTCCCGAATTGGAGTGGTGTGATCTCGCGCCATAAATTTGCATAGTCTCTTGCTAATCGCATGCATGTGTCAAAATTCTTCTGTTTACCCGCATGGATTGCTATTGGTCCCCGATAACTCGTTTTCCATCCGCGTGTCTCGAACCGCTTTGCACCTACTGCAATAAGTGATGCCCAAGGTTGATGGATAGTTATGGCTTTCATGCCTGTCCGCCTCCAATCGGCTTAAATTCCCCGATATCCTCGCCATAAGCCCCCTTGTATACTTCTCGATCATGTTCCCAGCAATTACGGCACATTTTCTTTCCGAATGCCGGGTCGAACAGATGAGGGTAGCTCAACTCCGTAGCCGGCTCACCGCACCAGTCACATTCTCTGAATTCAGGCATTGTTTCAAGCCAGGCAAACAAATCTACCCTTAGATTTTCATTATTAGTTGCTTCAGCGTAAGCTTCGAGTGCAGCCCGCGCCGCCGGGTCCTTCACCGGCTTAAGCACAAAGTATTCGCCCTCTGCTTCCTGTCCGGTTTCCCTGTTAATGACCCGGTATTTGTTATATAACCCTTTGTTCTGATCTCCCATCGATCTTCACTTCCCCTTCATTTGGCTTAATAACTCGCAGCATCCGCGGCCCTGGCCCCTTCGAGACGTAACCCTTCTTAACCAGTTGCTCCAACAAGTTAAAGGCAGTCGATGAAGAAAGCAGCCCTAGGTTTTCTCCGATCTCTCGCACAGTTGGAGGATAGCCGTTGCTTGCCACGAATGATTCAATGAACTGCAGCGCCTCAGACTGACGTAGTGTTAGTGGTTTGTTGGTAGTCATATTCCTCTCCTTTTTAGAACTGTGTCATCTGAATTGGCTTGCCCGGCGTGCCAGTTTTCTTACAAGGAGAATTCCAACTGTCCCGCAGCCGGCTTGTACCGCTCAAATGTAAGTTGCCGCCCCGATCCCGTACAAAGCTCCGGAAGGTTCGCCCGGACCAGCGCCTCCGCGAATGGCGGCGGCACAGCATTCCCGCAACGGGCAACCTGGGCGCTTTTGGGATACCGAACACCGTCAGCATCTACGTCGATGATGTAGTTCGGCGGAAATCCCTGCGCCGCAAACAGCTCATGAGGCTCCAGCATCCGCATACCGATGTCAACGATCTGATAATCGACTCCCTCGATGGTGACCAACCCGAACCGGTCCTTGGTTGTAATTGTGTGCAACGGCTCATCCAGATGCTGGCCGTTGTCGGTGGTTCCGTAATATTTGAGCAGGAACGCCCGGACCTCCCCGACATGCATACCGCCAGCTGTGATCGTTGGCATCGGTTCAGTGACCGGCTGGCCGTGCTGACAGGTACCTCGCAGCTTGACCAAGTGCGAGGTAACCAGCCCGTACCTGTTGCTAGTGTCTTGGGTCAACAACGGACGTTTCATCGTTTGCCCCCGGGCGCTGTCGTCATAGGAGTGGTACTGGGTCAAAAAAGCTGCAACCATCCCCAGCGCATGGGCGGCTCCTGCCGGGCGGCTCGCACCTGCGCCGGATGTTACCGTGTGAAGCGGTTCGGATAGCTCATGTCCGGTGGCTCCACCTCGAAACTTGGTGATGTGCGGCATGACCAACAAATGCTCGACTTTGGTCGTAACGGTTGTTAAAGGATTGTTGATCTCATATTGCAGCCTGTCTCGTCCAAAACCCGTTTGCCCGATCCTGGCGATGTATGGTGTCACAACACCCCAGCCATTTTTCGCCGTAACAGTTTGGAGCGGCTCATCAGTACGTTGCCCCCGGAACTGTTCTCCCTGATGATTGACTTTGATCACATACGGAGCGAGGTATGGTCGCGGATTGTCTATCACGAACCGCTGTAACCCCCGGGCGATCCGCCGCAGTGTGTTCTCCGCCAGTGGCTTTTTCCGCTCAAAAATACTCGGACACGGGATTGACCAGTCGATGATCTCCGCTGCCGTCCGCCAAGGCTTAAGCTTTCCGGATTTGACCTCATCGCTCTCTGGATCTCCATGCGTTGGCTCCGGCCATACGATCGGACGGCCATCACAGCGAGCAACGATGAATAGGCGTTTCCGGATGGTAGGCGCGCCGTAATCGCAGGCCCGCAGCTCTCGGCTTTCCACCACATACCCAAGGCTCTCAAGCTGCGATTTCCATTGCTCATAGGTCTGGCCTTTCTTGCTTTTGACAGGGCGGCCCTTCCTAACGGGTCCCCAAGTTTTAAATTCCTCCACATTTTCGAGGATGATTACCCGAGGGCGTACCTTCCCGGCCCATTTGAGCACGATCCACGCAAGGCCCCGGATTTTCTTTTCTACGGGCTTCCCACCCTTAGCCTTACTGAAATGCTTACAGTCCGGAGAAAACCATGCAAGCCCGACCGGCTTCCCCCGTGTCACCTCCCTGGGATCTACATCCCAAACTGATTCGCAATAGTGCTCCGTTTCCGGGTGGTTCGCCCGGTGCATGGCGATCGCTGCAGGGTCATGGTTGATCGCAATATCAACGCTGCGGCCGATCGCCATTTCAATCCCCGTTGAGGCGCCGCCTCCGCCGGCGAAGTTGTCTACTATGATTTCCCTCATTCCCCACCATCCTTCCTGAAATATCGTTTTGCGTCCTCGGCCGCCCGCTGCAGCCGCTTAAACGCCGTTCCGTCATCCTTTAGCACGTCCGGGTGCCGTTGCTTTGCCAGCACCCTGAAACGTTCCTCCACTTCCCCCACGTCTCCCGGGATCGTCTCGAATCCCAACTGCTTGAAATATTCCGGCACCTCCACCGGCGGCGGCAGAAACCGCATGCCCTCGATCCAGTTTTGCAAATCGTACAGCCCGCGCTCAACCAGTCTTGCCAGGTCCTCCAGCGCCAGCACGATCTGTGCAAAGGCGTCGCTACCGTATTTGATGCTCTGACCTTTGGCTTGTGCCTTTTCTACTGAGTGTTCGAATCGGTACAGCTGACCGCGGTATCGGAACTCCACCCAGCCGCCGTGCCGGCTCCAGTCGTAGTTGTAATCCTCAGTACCAAATCGCTCCATGACCTTCGCTAACTTCTTCTCGTAGAACTCAGGACCTGCATATTGTTTACCAGCCATGACAATCCCTCCTTTCTAGCCGAATAAGATCATATGTTTGGTCAAACGGCCGAGCATGGTTCATCCGGATCCATTTCTGCGGGGATGGTCAACTGCTCCGCCCCAAACCCGCAATCCGGGCACCGGTATTTATTCGTGTCCACTTGTTCCATGTCTCGACCACACTCGATACAAACGAGGATCATCCGGTCCGCTCCGGGGCAACCTCCTGGAGTTCAACCTCCACCCGAGGTTCATGCCTATCAATTGCGAAATCATGTGTGATCCGTCTAATATGCTTCCACCCATCATTACCGATGACCCCTGCCTCCTTAAGGCCATCCAAGATGAATTTCTGCCCTGCCATTATGTTGTCTTTGTCGGTTCTACGGTCTCTCCGATACCAAGTGATTGAAATGTCCACTCTCTGACACTCTGGAAGACGTCTCGCGACTAGGGCAACAAGCAGCGTGTTATCCTGCTTCATTTTTCTGTAACCGTTCCAGTGCGTCTTTGCCGCGTCGATGATTTGATTCATCGTCGGTAGTTCGCCGGGAATAACGATTTTCATAGGGCATCCCCTCCCTCTTTTCATCGCCCAGCAGCATGTACACCTCACCGATCTGCCGTCCATCGTCGTCATAGATTAGATCCCAAGGAGTATCCTGAAAAAATGGATCAACACGTCTTCCCTCACTGCGCACGCTTGCCGCCTCCGATCGTGAGCGTTGTCTCGAATTCCTTCATGCCCTCCTTGATTTCGGCCGGCGGCGTCGCCGGAAATTTATCCAGCAGTTCGGGAAGGTCTGGCCAGCGCCCGGCGCGCATGTAGACGTGCCTCATGTACTCGTAGACGCTCCATTTACTCCACGGCCCGCTCATGCGCCCCACCGGAGCCGCCTAACCTGCCCCTTTTCCTTGCCCACTATCACCAGTTGACTACCATCATCCCGTTCTACCAGCCAGCTATCAGGTTTAAGTTTTTGCCTAGCCATTTCGATCTTTTGCTTACGTGTCGGCTTTTTAAGTTGCACCCCTGTCCTCCCCTCACGCCCAGCGGCGTTTATCAATATCTGGCACTTGTTGATTCGGCGGCTGCGGCCCCGGATCGCTATGTCCGCGTTCGTAATTGACGAACTTGTTGTAGTTTTTCAGGAATACCAGCTCCACGGTACCAACCGGGCCGTTCCGCTGCTTTGCGATGATGATCTCGATGATGTTCTTCTTCTTGGTTTCTGCGTTGTAGTAATCGTCCCGGTACAAGAAAGCCACAATGTCGGCGTCCTGCTCGATCGCACCGGACTCCCGGAGGTCAGACATCATCGGGCGCTTGTCCTGCCGCTGCTCGACGTTGCGGCTCAGCTGGGACAAGGCAATCACCGGAACATCCAGCTCCCTGGCAAGGTGTTTCAGCGTTCGTGATATCTCCGACACTTCCTGCTGGCGGTTCTCCGCCCCCCGGCCACGGCCTGTGCTGGCAATCAGCTGCAGGTAATCAATCACGATCAGCCCGAGTCCTTGCTGTTTCTTTAGCCGCCGGCATTTGGCGCGTATTTCATGAACCGTAATGCCTGGCGTATCGTCAATTAAGAGGTTGGTCGCACCAAGAACGCCGGCAGCGTTGGCTAATTTGGACCAGTCGGACTCCTTCAAATCTCCGAAACGCATCACATTTGCATCCATGTTTCCTTCAGCACAGATCATCCGCTGCACCAATTGAGGCGCGGACATCTCCAAGCTAAAGATTGCAACCGGCTCCTTACTCCGGACCGCGACATTCTGGGCAACATTCAGCGCGAATGCCGTCTTACCTACAGAAGGCCGGGCCGCGACAATGATGAGATCGCTGTTTTGGAGACCTCCAAGCATTTTGTCCAGATCGGTAAATCCCGTCTGAATCCCCGTGACCGTCCCGTTCTTGTACGCCTCTGCTTTGCTCTCCGTCGTTTCGATGACTTCAACGATGACATCATCGATCCGTTTGAAATCTTGCGGTGGTGCGGCCTGGTCCGTCAGCTTCGCTGTAGCAACCTGCATCTCCGATAAGAGCGCCTGCACATCTTCACCGGACGTTGCTGCAGCAATCTGCGTCTGAGCGGTGTGGATGATCTCCCGAAGCAGATGTTTGTTTTTCACCGCAGAGACGTAACTCTCGATGTTTTCCGCGGTCGGGACCGAATGCGCTAGCCGCGATAGGTAAGTCACGCCACCGATATCCTCCAGCTCACCGTTATCCTTAAGCCGCGAGGTCAATGTCACCAGATCGATGGGATCGCCATCGTTGGCGAGCTCCAGCATTCGTCTGAAGATGATTTGGTGCCCGGCGTGATAAAAGACTTCCGGCTGTAAGCCGTCCACGTGCTCAATCACTTCCGGCTTGATGAGTACAGCCCCGAGAACTGAGCATTCAGCCGCCAGATCGTGAGGTAGGTCAGTTAATCGGTCGGCCCAGTTTTGCATATACGGCCTCCTTCCACCCCGGCGGAGGTGGGCAAGCGTTCTTCGCAGCTTCCTCCCGCGCCGCAAAATATTCGTATGTCGCCGCCTTCAACCGGTCCCGTTCGATCTGCTCACCTAGTCTCCCACGAATGTGCGGTATTCCTGGCGTTACAGTCTCCGTTTTGATGTGCTGATGAATATTCTGCCAGGCCATATCAGTCGGGAAGTCTTTGAGATATTGCTCATGGTCTTCTTTGATTTTTTCAACGGATGCGTCAAAGAACGGATAGTGCTTTTTTATATGCTTGTATAGCTCAGCAACTTCAATGAGCTTCACGTCTTCGTTCCTCCTCGATAAATCGATCAACTTCATCGATCTGCTCCTGTTGTTTGGATCTTCGGCCCCGCTGTGGAGAGGGTCCAAGGGCGACCGGGCGGTTCGGCCACGCGCCATCGGTTATGGATTCATCCACCTGCGATTTGCTCCACTCGTCGAAGCAGCGAGGGATGCAATAGGCCATGTTGCGAATCTTGTCCCAACCGTGCTTGGGCTTGTACTCTGCAAACGACTTGTCAATGCTCCGCTTAACTATGTCCAGCGGTATCCCCGTAGCAACCATCTTCTTGATCTCTTCGAAGTCTGCGACGCTGACATTCAGACCTTGGCCTCGCCTCATGCAGAAATAATCCTCAACCTCTCGAGCAAGTTTCAAGATGGTTTCTGGGTCAGTAATAACAGCAGCATTGTTTATCTCTGTAATATCTTTATTAGATCGGAAGTTTTCTTCCGGGTGATCGGAAGATTCCTGCCGATCTCTATTGGTCAGATCGGAAGAATGTTGCCGATCTCCTTCGGTAGAGTGGAAGTTTTCTTCCGGTCTGTTTTTGAATTTTTTGGAGTTCCGGACCGAAAAAATGAGTCCGTATGGCGCCCTGGTGACTTTTATGTACTGGTTTTCTTCGAGCGTTTTAATCCATGACCGGATCGTCCGGTCCGATACCCCAAACTCATCTTCCAATTCGCTAATCTTGACCGGCTTGTTCCCGAGGACGATCCCCCAGACTGTTCCGTCCTTTTCCTTCTCGGATGTCGTGGAGCTGATGCACCAAAGGAACAGCCAGATCGCTGAACCTATTTTTTTGTAATGTCTATGTTCCAAGATTCCTGAATACATCGGAAAAGGATAACTGCCTTCGGGCATTCGCTCATCCCCTAAACTCGCTTTCTATCATCTCGCAGATAAACGATGGGGTATTTGGCTCGCAAAACCGTCCATCCCGGGTAAGTACGGGCGAAGTAAGCCTTCGTCTCCCGTTGGAACGCTTCCGGATCCGACTTCATAAGTCGCCAGATCCGGTCGCCCATCATACTCTGGAGAAGTTTTTTCTGGTCGTCGATCATCGTTTCGCCACCATCACCATCTTGCCGGTGATCTCCTGAATCTCACGCTTAAACCTCTCGGCATCTGAGTTGCCGTCAGATAAATGCAGCAGCCAGATCTCTTCAACCCTGCTGATGTCGTTGGCCTTTAAAAATCCTTTGACGTGCTCCAGGCCGAAATGAGACCGTAAAAGCCGCTTCTTCTGTGCTGGATGCAATTGCCCGGCAGCTACGCGCTGATTCACGATATCAAGCGAGTAATTGCATTCCACCATGATGTGCGTCAAGCCAGCAAAGCGGTAACGGCAATAGTAGGTGTCCGTCAGGAATACCAGTTTGTCGCCAGCTGTGTTAGTCAATAGGAAGCCCAGTGGCTCCTCAACGTCGTGCTGGATATCAAACGGGAGAATCGACCAGGTGCCGATCGTGACCGGCTGCAGCGCCTTGATGATCTTCAGCCTGTGGCCGGCGAGCTGCCGGGCATCGGCGGTGCCTTGGCTGCAGTAAATGTTAATCCCGGCCCGCATGAGGTCCGGAGCTGCCTTGCTATGGTCAAGGTGTTCATGGGTGATCAGGCAGCCGTCAATGTCCTGCAGGCGAAAGTTCAAGGCCCGTTGTAGCTGCTTATAAGGGAAACCGGCCTCCAGCAGGAGAGCGGTGTGACCGTCCGTGATCCGGTAGGCGTTGCCCGCACTGCTGGAGCCAAGGCATTGGATATCGATCATTAGAAATCCGGCCCTTCGGTACCGGTCGGAGGAATATCTTCATCTCCGATCTCAAAATTCAATTCGCCCTGACCGACCAACTCCTCATCAGGTTTGGTCGGTTCTGGCTCCGGTTCAGAAGATGCAGGAGGCGTAATGTCGATGACCTTCTTGTTGGCATTGGCGTTGATTTCACGCTCAACCTCTGCCTCCGCAAAGTCGCTTTCCATCTGTTTCAGCCGTAGGTAGTCGTCGTCGATCTTTTGGCTGTCGATAGTGATGTCGTTAAATGCTGCCCGGTACACAGTCTTCCAACACATTTTCTCGTACCAGCCGTCAACTTTTTCGGTCCCTACTTTCTTACCGCTCTCCCACTTGTCCTTTTCTCCTCCCCAAAACTCGGGGCTGGCATGATCGGGCTTCCGCTTTTCGATCTCTTTGATCGTCATCATCACCAGTTTGTTTTTTTCAGGTGTCTTCGTGTACGAGTGAAAGTAGAAGCCGCCAAGTATCGTTCCGCGATCAAACGGGTTTCTGATCTCAAATTCGTACCCTTCGTATGGATGATTTGCATCCTTTTTGATTGGAACGAAGTAATCATTGGAGTAAACCAGTTCAACCGTTACATGATCCGGAACATCCAGACCATATTTGACTGCTTTAAGTTCAAGCCCCCGATATCCCTCGATAAAAACAATGTCGTATTTGCCGGTATTGTTGTTTTTGAAGGGAATCAAGTTGATGTGGTTCGGCTGTGAAGGATCAAACCCGATTCTCGCGCAGGCCACTACATCTCTGGCCAACTTGTCCATATTCACATTCGCCCAGGTCACCGGCAGTGGGTCGCGGTACTTCTCCGATTTCTTCATACGCTTCTCTTCAGCAGCCTTTAATACCGCATCTAGCGCGATAAAGTAATTCTGGGCCAGTCGCTTCTGGAAATTTGTCAATGCAACTTCCCCGACACTGGAACCAAACTCGGCAATTACCTTGGCCATAAAGCGTTCAGACTGCGTTGGCTCCTTCTTGGCAAGCGCTCCTTGATTTTGGGTTGTCAATTAAATCGCCTCCTGATAGGTGTGATTTTGGGTTACAATTCGGAGCTTTTTATCAGGCTCAGAAACGATCAACCGGATCACTTGGGCATCCGTGTCGATCAGTTGTGTTACAGCTTCGGCATTGTCAATAAAGATTGGGGCTGTAAATCCGTAGTGCTCCGAGAGTGTGTTAATGATGTCCATACCCACGTTGATCCGCGCCGCATTGTTAAGCCCTCCGTCGTACGGTACTCCGTTGTAAAGCGTGTCGCAGACTTCATTCAATCCACCGTCGATCTGTTCCTTAAACAACCGGAAACGAGCATACTTAAATTTGGAATTGATTTTAGAGTCCAGCAGAGCCACCTTAGATCGAGTGAACTCTTCCGTCAGGAAAAGTTCCTCCTGCAGGCGTTCGTATTCAGCTGCAAGACTTTTCTCCTGTGCTTCGAGCTGCGCGATACGCTTCTCCGCGTTTTTGTAGGCATCCAGCTTAAATCTGTCTCGTTCCAGATCGCGGAGTCGACTTTCCAGATCGGAAATTTCTCCCGACAGTCGAGATACTTCCCCTTGAGCGGATTCTTTGAGCCGAGCGATTTCGTCTTGAATCGCTGCTTTCTCGCGAAGAAGTTCTTGGTACCCGGGATCAGATTTCGGGTCCTGGATGCCTGACCGGAGCTGATCAAGCTCTTGCTCGGCAGCGGCCAGTTTGCTTTGAAAATCGGCCAGTTTATCGTTAATCCCTTCAATTTCTTGACTCAGCCGCTCATTTTCGGATTGTAAACGGATAGTCTCTTCTTTAGCTGCCTTGCCGCGGATGTTGATTTGTTCAAGCCGCTGGGCTTTATCCCGATTGAACGCAGCCTCTGCCTTCGCGTGAGCTTCTTGGATTTGCTCTGCCGGAAGAGTTTGGCCGCAGGCTGGACAGTAATCGTCATGGTGATGTCCTTCAAATACCTTGCTGTTTACTTCCGTCCATTCGGCGCGGAGTCGTTCCGCCTCACGAGTCTTCAAATCGATGTTCTGTTCATTCTGCTTGATCTGATACCGTTTGTTATCAATTTGCCGACGTAGCGAGTCATAATCCTTTTGAATTAAGCTAACCTCGTTACGCTTGGATGCTACTTGATCAAGGACCGCCGACTGCAGCCGGCTTTGAATAGCCAGAAGTTCACTCTCAATCTCCCGGATCCTCTTCTCCTTCACAGCCGTCTCGCCGCCGTGCTGGATGCGAAGCATTTCTTCTTCCTTCGTCTTGATGGTGGAACGGAGTTGGGCGATCTGGCCATCTAACAGTCTTTCATCCAAACCGGCAATATCCGGCTGGCTCCGCTGAGCTTCGTCAATTCGATCCGGGATGCGATCAATCTCCTTGTTGATTTCTTTGCAGCGATTTTTAACATATTCCTTATGCTTCTCAATATCCAAATCACCCAGGATCGCCGGAAGCCGGTTAAGTTTCGAATTGGAATGAATGACTTCGGCATCCGTTACATCGCCGCAGATTTCGAGCAATACCTTCCGACGCTCTTCCTTTTTAAGCTGTTCGTTAAAAAACGATGGACTGGTCAGTAGGCGGAAAAGGTCTTCTTTAATGATGGAATCCACTTCCGCTTGGTACTCGGATTGTTTCACGGGCACGCCATCGATGTAATAATCTGTGGTGTGTCCCTCGAAAGAATCCACAACCGATCCACGTTTCTTTGTCCATTTTTCGGAGTACACCCGCCGGAATGTCCGGCGGCGGCCATTAACCAAGAGATCCGCTTCCACTTCATGCTCCAGCTTGTGACGCTTTACCTTCCCTGTGGAATCCAGCTCCTTGATTTCGAACTTTTGCTCCGATCGATTTGCGCTGTCCTTACCAAATAGCAGCCAAGTAAATGCGTCGAAAATGGTCGTTTTTCCCGTCCCGTTATCCCCGTAAACTTCAACATTTCCGCCATACGTAGTAAGGACAAACTCTCTGAAACCTTTGAAATTACGAAGCGTTAATCGCTCCAAGATGATCTGGTTCAAGCTATTTCCTCCTCTATCGATTGATTGATTTCATGATTTAAAATGGCTTGTTGGTCTGGCGTCTCCGGATAACGGATGCCATCTAGATAAGTCCGTAGGGCATATTCGATCTCAGCGAGTTGATCGTCATTCGCTTCGATTTCTACGGCTCCATGAACCCCCTTGATCAGTAGTACCGCCGGTGTATAAGTCATCCTTGGTTGTACCTTTGTTTCAAGGGAACCTCCAGTAACATCCAAACGGATCTCGGCATCCAAGTTGATCCCTCCTCTTGTCGGTTTCGCCCCGATCTGCTACGATAAGGACAAGGTAAATAATCAAGTACCTGACACGACCCGTTGCCGCGGGTCGTTTTCTTTTTCATCGTGGACAGCGATTGTCTTCCAGTCCACGATGACCGGGCAGTTCTCGATGCTGGCGATAAGATTGCCGTTTTCGTCAAGCACATGGAATTCTGAAAAAACACCGTTATCGTGCTCGTAACCGACTTGCTTGATCTCAATGACCTCTCGACCGTCGATCTCCGTACCGACTTCAAAGATACGGGTTGGGTTGCTTACCACCGTCAGCCGATGAATCACCTGCATGGCTTGTCCTCCTCTCATTTGGATTGATGCGTCAGCCGCATCTCTCGACGCCGAACGGAGAAAGGTTATGAAAACCGTCCGACGCCGGGAGACGGGGCCGAAGCCCTGTCTATTCCTTGCTATTCAAACTCTTCTCTAGCCGCCCATTCAGATACGCCGTCTTGATCAGGTGAGCGACCGTGCCGCTCGTTTCCTTCTCCCAGGTGTTGAGCCACTCAATTGTCCGCAGCTCCTTGTCCGTCAACTTGCGGCCAATCAGGCGTTCAATGTTATCCTGGTTGATCACGCCGTTTCCTCCTTGCGTTTCCGGCGTTCATCAGATAAAATATACGGCAAGAGACTCATTAGACGTGATCTCAACCGAAGCGTCCGGCCTGCCCGCCGGGCGTTTTTTTGTGCTTTCAGATCGGACTTGTGCAAGCGGATCATCATTTCGAGATACTCGATGTTGCTCTGCAGCTTGTCCGGCAATACAATTTCCGGGTTACGCTGGATCGTCCGGAGATTCCGCGCCGCATTTCTAGCAACAAATCTCACTTCTTCTTCCAAGGTCATATTTGTTTGCATCTACGTTCCCTCATTTCAAATATTTTTTGGCTTTCAATTCCGCCCTGTGCTCTCGCCAGGCTCCAAAGTAAGAGAAGCAATACTCCCGGCATAAGACCGTCACATAATGCATCAGTGCTGTTATGGCCTCAATGCTCTCCATAATTGCTGCTTTGATCTTTTGCAGGTCTTGCTGCCCCATTTGCTCACGTGTTTTAGTAATGGGGGCCTGCTTCAAAGCCTCTTTGGCCTCGCCGATCTCTTCCAATACCTTGATATGAACGCTCGTTCTATGTAGGTCTACATTGTTTAGCCACGGGACAAAAGCCCCGTCCGTAATCTCACCTGCAGCTGCGATATAAAGTCTGCCGTCATCATAATGCTGCGCAGTCGCTTTCATCACCGGCTCCGTCGGCTTCCGACTCCCTTTGATGATTTTGCCTATAAGGGATCCATCTACGTGAGCCGCTTTACCTGCCTTCGCCAGGGTATCCCCCGTTTGATCAAGCACCTCTTCCAGTGCTTGTGGAAAATGTCCAACTGCCAAGTTCCATATGCCTCCTTTGTCCAATTAAGTGTGGTGATTTTGGACAGGGGGCCGTTGTACTATGAAATTGTGAGAAACAACATCCCCCCTTGTCATCCCCTCATCCGCCGGCGGCCGGTACCGCCCCGGCGGGTTTCTTCTATCCTCTTCAATCCGTCCCGCGCATCCCGAAGGATCCGCTTACGTTCCAATTGCGATAAAGCTTCCGGGTTAACCGAGTAGTGTGGTAGCGATACAACCAGAGCTTCTTCCATTGATATTCCCTTTACAGTCACCCGCGTCACGATCGCGGCGATTAGTCCAGATCGCGAAGTTTGGCGCATCCATTTTAATCGCATCCTCATCACCTCCGAGACTTAAGCCATTCGTAAAACTCCCATTTCAGACAGCGAATGGACTCTCCCTTCTTACGTGCTCCGTCCAAATGCGGGAAAGTCGGATCCTTAGCTGCAAAGCTCAATGTGGTCTTCGACCAACCCATCAATTCGAGGATGTGCTTTGATTGAAGAACCTCCGGGTACTGCGATGATTGTAGCTCACGCAGTTCCTTCTCCAGTTTCTCGTTACGCTCGGCCAACTCCGCGGCCAGTCTCAAAGCATCCGCCAATGTAGAAGGTGTTTTTAGTGCTCTTGCCATGATCTCCCTCCTATTCGAATCTAGCGAGGACGTAGCGGCTACGACTTGGTTCGTGGCTCACATAGTTGAGCTTCCAACCTTCAGATAGAAGCCGATTGACTTCATCTGGGTCACGAGTTTCCCGGATCTCTTTAATGTCATATAGACTGTATTCCAAGTTGATTCCTCCTTCGTGTTGTACCTCCTAATTTCTGCTAAAATGAGGTTGTCCAGATCACATCGCAGAAAGGAGGTGAATTCTATGACTAAAGATGAAATTGCTAAAGAATTGACTCTTTCTATCGTCAATCGATTGAAAACAACAGACCACACGAATAGCGAACAGTACAACAAATCGCTGGCTACTGAAGTCGGCCACGCTTACATCATCATTCGTCAGGCTGTTGAATCCGCTGAGAATGTTCAAACAGAAAGCTTCTACGAAATCGCATCAAAGATCAGAAGCATTTTCAATTAACCTTTGGCTCTGCTGTTTTTATCAATTCTGCAGTTGCTCTGATTACCTCCGGCAAGATTCGCAACTCTTCGCTGGAGGTTCCATTCACACAACGCTCCTGAATCCAATCCATTAGAACACTGGCTGTTATTGATGCTTTGCTCTTAATATCCACCAACCCCACCTCCTTCCCTATGATGGTCGTGGTTGGTTAGACAACTTCCTTCTGCTCAAGTTCTATATTTTGTTCTTTAAAGGAACATTTTTCATTAAAAAAAAGTTCCCACTGAAAATTTAATACTCTTGCGATTGATTTCGCCGCCTTCACAGATGGAGTTTTAAGACCATTCTCAATGTTTGTGTAGTAACTGCGAGAAAGCTTTGCTCCATCCGCGACTTGCTCATGAGTGAAGCCTGCGTTTTCTCTTAGTTTTTTGAGCCAAGTTCTCATCAGATCACCTCCATGTTCCTTTAAGTAACTTTGTAATTTAATAATATGTTACTAACGGGAACGTGTCAATACTTTTTGTGTCTTTTAGGAACATTTATTTTAAGTTTCTTTCAGGAACATTATAATTAAGCTATCTTTGATAAGTTGGTGTTGATATTATGGAGATTTTTGCAAAAAGGCTTAAAGCTGAAAGGGAAGCTCTTAAGAGGAAAGATCCGAAATGGACTCAAGAATATGTTGCTGATCTCCTCGGTATTGCCCGACCTACATATACTGCGTACGAAAACGGAACAAAACAACCTCCTATGGAAACCTTAAATAGGCTAGCAGACATATTTGATGTAGACACTGATTATTTGCACGGTAGATCGATGATACGCAAAAAGCCTGAGGCTCCTGAACTTTCTTTTTTTGGCGGCCCCGAAAAATACACTCCCGACGAAATAGCCGAAATGGAAGCTGCCTTGGAAAGATACCGTGAAATGAAACGAAGAGCTGCCGAAGCTGCTTCAAAGGAAAAGGACTCTCATAAATAGCAATTACCTCAGCCGATGAGGAAAAGTCGGAGGATATAAAATGTCAAAATTGCAAGCCTTATTATTTGAGAGGGTCAATAAACGTGAAGTTATAGATTTTGTCGAAGGTGTTAACGGACTAATTGCAGTTACAGCAAACACAGTTTATCTCGTTCGTGGTTCTTTTTTGGAGAAGAAGGTTGTAAAAACATACGCTATTAAGAGTATTTCTTCAATTGAGATTCGAAAACCAAATTTGATTACAAACGGCCATTTTCAAATTATTGCAAGCGGCAGCGGTGATAGAACAAAACGTTACAGTACAGCATTTGACTATGCTAAGGACGAAAATACTGTCATGATACGTTCAAATTACGAACACTTTCTGCGTATCGAACAATTGATTTATAAACAACGAGATAAAGCTGATCATGTTACAGAGATAATCGCACCAGTTGCTGTAGCTAAAGAAGACGATGATGTCTTCTCAAAAATAGAAAAACTTGCTTCGCTAAAAGAACGAAATCTAATTTCAGCTGAAGAGTACGAGAAAAAGAAAGCTGAGCTTCTTTCACAAATATAACAGCAAGTCCCCCAGCCGATGGGGATTATTATCTATGGTGGCGAAAAATATGAAGAAGTGCCCTTATTGTGCAGAAGAGATTCAGGATGAAGCGATAAAATGTAAGCACTGTGGTAGTGATTTAACTAATCCGACGGAAAGAGGGCCTGTAGAAACTGATGTTGGCCGGATGATCAAAAGTAGTCAAAAAACAGCTCGTGCTGTCATTCTCTACCCTCTTTTGATTATTGTCATCATTATTTCAATCATTGCCTTAAGTAAGTAGCATTTCCGAGCCCAAGGGGCTCTTATTTTCCACCAACAAACCGAACATACATTCTTTTGAAGGAGGATATTCCCATGATCCGAATCGGTGTATTCAATGGAGCCGGAAGCCGAGACAACCCCCAACCGATCATCATCAAATCAGAAGGGGCTGCGCCCAATCCAAGCATCGTAAGCTACATCGCATCGAAGAAGGACAAGCCCAAAGATAAGAACTCATAACTTTATTAACAAGCCGGAAACGGCTTTTCTTTAGCAACAAAAACCGAACATACATTCCTGCACCAGAGGTGATCGTTTGTGAAATTTTCCCATTATCACGAAACCGTGCTTGAACAATGGATTTATGAATATTATCAATTGAATCATATAGAGACACCAAAAGATCTCAATATCGTTCGAATTGCTGAAATATTCGGCGTCGAAGTCCACTTTGATTCCTGCAAATCCTTTTCGGATAATCGTGAAGGTGTCATTATCCTGGATGAACGGGAGAGCCCAGCCCGCATCCGTATGATTTTCTTTCATGAGCTTTGTCATGTGCTCCGACATGTCGGTGATCAACGGAAGATGCCGGAGCTATTTCGTGAGGCTCAGGAAGCTGAGGCAAATGCCTTTCTTCTCTATGCTTCAATGCCTTTCTACATGATTGAAAAGCTTAGCTTACCAGTGTATCAGAACGATGCCATAACCTACCTAGCATCAACCTTCGACGTACCCTTGAAACTGGCAAAGGAACGTCTGGAGCAAGTCCAGCGACGCGAATTTCAAGGTATCCTGATGGCGGCCGCAAAGCAACACGGTCTTAAAAAGTACAACGAGTCTACTGACACACCACCGCCTGAAACAAAAATTTACGCTTATTATGATCCAACCGGTGAATTCGACGCTCCATCGCAATTGATTGTGGAAGTAGATCCTGAGACGCTATTCAACCACGAGGAGATCACATTTTCTCCGGACGGACCATTCGAACGGATCGAAGAGAACCAGCTGGAGGTATTTGATGACAGCAAACCGGTGCTTTTCGCCGACATGACCGTACGGGACGACAAAATAGGCGTACGACTGAGTAATTTGGCTGCAAGATATCGGAATGCAGTACATAAGTTTGTGATTCAGATGAAAGAGATCGAGGAAGTCCTGCACTTCCATGGGGCGTTTTAGGAGGAAATTATGAAAGGTCACGTTTATCAAAGAGGAAAAACCTATACCTATGTGATTGATTTGCCGCCAAATCCGCTGACTGGTGAGCGGAGGCAAAAATCAAAAGGCGGGTTCAAAACTGAGAAGGAAGCTTGGACAGCATGCCACCTGAAGATCGCTGAAATCGAAAAAGGGCAGCACGTGGATGAATCGAAAATCACCGTTCGAGAATACCTTCAGGAATATCTGGAGACGCATGCTAAGCCTAACTTCAAACCGACGTCTTACGACACGGAGAAGACGATCATCGAAGCACGTATTATCCCGGCACTGGGTAAGATCCGTCTCCAGGCGCTCACTCCGCGGGCAATCAAAGCTTTTTACGCGGAATTGCGGAAGACATACTCAAAGGAATACGTGAAAAATATACACGGCGTGCTCAAGAGAGCGCTGCGCCTCGCATATACCGAATCAGGATTGTTAAGTGAGGATATTATGAGTAAGGTTTCCATGCGAAGCAAGGTCAATGCAAATGAACAGAAGGAAATGCAGTTTTGGTCCGTCGAAGAGTTTACCAAGTTCCTGGAATCTTCGAAAGGTCATGTTCATTATATTGTTTTTTCTCTGGCCATCTACACGGGAATGCGACGAGGTGAAATTCTCGGACTTCGCTGGAAGGATATCGACTTTGAAAACAGAGAACTCAAGGTCATACAGACAGCCAACTGGACGCGCTCAGGGCTCGTTATTCAGCGTCCAAAGACAAACAACTCCATCCGTAGGGTAAAACTATTCCAAGCCGTCATAGACGACCTGCAGGAGCGATATGAGCAGGTTCAAAAGCTAAAAGCGGAGTATGGCGATGCTTACGAGGATAACGACCTTGTTTGCTGTTACCCTTCTGGAGGTTACATTAAGCCAAAACGGATTACGGAAGGAATGGAAGTGCTCGTCCGGAAAGCTGGCGTTAAGAAGATACGTTTCCACGACCTTCGTCATACTCACGCGTCATTCCTTCTCAAAATCGGCATCAATCCCAAAGTAGCTGCAGAGCGTCTCGGTATGACCCCGGCAATGTTCAACGAGCGATACTCTCACCTGCTCCCCACGATGCAAGACGAAGCTGTAGATCGTATCGAAGCCGAGCTCAAGAAACACACCGTAAAATCTGAAACTTCTCCGGAAATTTAAGCTGTCGTTAGCAAATGCGTTAGCAAATCGAAATTTCCGGTCATTTTTGATCGATTATCGGACAACTCTATCAATACCAAACAAAGCAAAAACCCCTTGCGCAGCAAGGGGTTTCGCACTTATGGGCCCTACAGGACTCGAACCTGTGACCAATCGGTTATGAGCCGACCGCTCTAACCAACTGAGCTAAGGGCCCGGGAGAACTTGGATTGCGGGGGCAGGATTTGAACCTGCGGCCTTCGGGTTATGAGCCCGACGAGCTACCGGGCTGCTCCACCCCGCGTCATTAAATTGGCGACAATCAATAATATACACGATTCTCGCAGGGCACGTCAAGTCTAAGATTATGGAATAAATCGCACGCCGTATTTGCCCTTGCGCGATCGGAAAATTTCGATTTGCCGCATATCATCAAAACCATAGATCCAACCGTCTTGCTCCAACCGCCGGGCGAGACATCCCGCTTGGAATTTCGTTCGATACAGTTTATTGAAGTATACCCAACGCATGATTGTTTCGTCCATCCTTTCGTGAATTAGAGCAAATTGTTCATGTCTATAGAATGCCCAACCTTAACAAAAAAAGCCGCCGGATTTCATCCAGCGGCCCTAAATCTATATGGTAATTTTTTGGTGTTCAATGCAAACCTCGGCTTACCCCTTAAATATGGCTCCGCCTGCTGCCGCCCCTTCCTCAGGAACAAATGGCGTACCATCCTCCTGGAATTGGGTTTTTGGATTGTTTTTAATTTCTTGCAGCATCTTGTTGCCCTTCTCTTCCCATTCTTTGAGCGCTTCCGCCGGTGTTTTCTTATTCTCCAACACCTCTTGGAAGAACCTGCGTCCGCTGTCGGTTACGCTGTATAGTCCTGGTTTTTCGCTCATCAGTTTTTCTTGCTTCGGATCCGTTGGCGGCGTCGGCTTCAGTAAATAGAATGCTTGAATATTGTAATCCAAGCCCATTTTCGGTTGGATGTACGATTTGCGAGCCAGCATTTCATAGGAGTTACTGCGAGACTTCAGCTTCGCCCAATCCTCGCCATTAATGAATTTAATGAAGTCCCAAGCGGTCTCGGCGTTTGGAGCAGCACTATTAATGGCAAACGTATTGCTCAGCCAAATACTTCCCCCGATCCCCGGTTTTTCAGGATGGACCGGAACCGTGACGACATCCCAATCCACAGGAGTAAAGTTCTTAATTTTCGAAGCGTTGTTGTTGGCATCCGTAATTTCATTGACGTAATAGTTCTCACCAATCGTCATTGCAACTTTACCGGAGAGGAACAGGTCGCTTGTAACTGGGTTCCACTCGCCGTCCATCATCCCGCTGTTACTGTCCGGAATGATTTTATCCTTCGCCAGCTTGCTGATGGTTTCCCAGACCTTCGTCCATTGCGGGGTATTAACCGTCATCGTTTCCGCTTTATCATCAAAGGTTTTGAGCTGCAGCGAGTTGACATAGTTGCTCTGCATATCCCAGAACGGGTCGCTTCCGAGGTACCGGCTAAACGCGAAACCGTAAACCCGGTCCTTCCCTTCCCCTTTCGCCAAACGGCGAGCCAAATTGAAGATATCGTCCCAAGTCATATTATCGGTAGGCGGTTCTACCCCAGCGTCCGTAAAGAGCTTCTTGTTATAGAACAAGGCGGAGGAGGAGAACGAAGGCGTTAACGCATACAGACTGCCTTCCCCAAGATCCTTGATTCCGTCAATAACTGCTGGGACGAAGTCCGACGTGTCAAATTTATCTTCCTGGATCATTGGATCAAGTTGTTTGACCATATTTTCCTTGATCAGCTGATTTAATACAGAAGTATCGGTGACCACGACATCCACCGGATTGCTGCCGGTCATAATTTTCTTCATGCTATCCAGGTAGTCCGGCTGAACGTATGGCTGCGAGTAATCCTGATAACGATATTGGCTTTGGTCGATGGCCGGTACAACCTCGATACGAACATTGTGCGTAAACTCATATACATCGGTATACTGCTGACGGAAATAAGAATCATCATATCCCCCGTAAAGCACGCCGATGCGGAGCACTTTCTCCTGCTCAGGATCTGCCGCTTTGCTGCCGTTACAGCCGGCGAGCAGGCCCAACGCCAGCGTTGCAGCCAGCGATACAGACAGTAATTTCTTAAACCTCATGATGGATCCCCCTCCAACGATTTAGGTGCTGTAATAATGATTTTCTCTCCGTCAAACTCCATGCTCGCTCGGCCATTGATTCCGACGGATTCCAAATATTCCTTCGGAACCTGTAAACGTCCGACACGGTCAACCACAACAAAAGCTTCGTGAACCTCCTGCAATCCTCCGCCTAGCTCAGCTGCCGCCAAATCCAGATTCGGATTGCGCTTCAAGAACTCGGTGCTCGTTAAGCCGTCACGGATGGCGACCACGCGGTCCACCTTCCCAGCCAGGTTCAAATCGTGCGTGACGATCACAACCGTGATACCCAACTCCCGGTTCACTTGTCGAAAGATTTGCATGATTTGATCAGAAGTGGCCGTGTCGACCGAACCCGTGGGTTCGTCGGCCAGCAGAAGCTTCGGTCGATTCGACAGCGAGATCGCAATCGCAACCCGTTGCTGCTCCCCGCCGGAGAGCTGATGCAGCTTGTTATGCATCCGATCCTTTAAGCCAACCCGCTCCAGCAGCTCTTTCGCATAGGCTCTGTCCAGCTTCCCGGTGAGCAGCATCGGCATTTCTACATTTTCCAATGCTGTCAAATAAGGAAGTAAGTTGCGGGCATTGTTCTGCCAGACGAAACCAACCGTGTTGCGCTTATATTCCACCAGCTGGTCATCGCGGATTTTCAGCAGATCCCAACCCCCGACGTTAACTTGGCCGGCAGACGGGCGATCCAGCCCGCCGAGAATATTCAGCAAGGTGGATTTGCCGCTGCCGCTGTTGCCGATGATCGCCATCATTTCGCCTTGTTCCACGGTTAAGTTCAGGCCTTGGAGCGCCACAACTTCGATATCTTCGGATTTGAAAATCTTGACGAGTCCTTCGCAATGAATCATCTCTTAGCGCTCCTCTCCCATTTTTACCGCCTGATGCACACGCAGTCGCCGGATTTGCCAGAACAGCAGGCCGGCTCCCATCAGGAGCATCACGAACACAACAACATAAAGCTGAAGCGTATCCTGGTTATCAAATACGATGCGGAAAGGCGGAACCTGCGTTGTAACATTATCCGCCGTTTGCAGGAACGGCAAGTACAGCTTGCCGGCAATCTTCCCGATGACGATCCCGAGCACGATGGATAAGCCGGCAGTTAAGATCTGTTCGGCCAGCAGCATGAACGTCAGCTGTTTCCGGGATAAGCCCATCGCCCGCAGGATCCCGAACTGGACGACCCGGCCCGATAAGTTGAAAAACCAGTACAACACATACCCGATCAACGACACGATGACCGAGACGAGGAAACCGAGACTTAGGATCCCAAATACGCCTCCCCGGGTCGGATGCTTGCTTTGCGCCGCCAATTCGCTGCGAACATCATCAACCGAATAAAGCTCAATTCCTTGATCCGCCAGCTTCGGAATCAGCGGGGCGACCTTAGCCCCCGGCTTCATCTTAAGCCAGACCTCATAAGGAATAAGCGGAACTTGATCGTAAATATAATCCAAATTCGCAATAATAAACGGTGTTTGATCTGGATATTGACTTGGCCAATACGGAATAATTCCGTATACGGCAAATTCCACCGCTTGCTCACCCAAGGCAACCGTAAACACGTCGCCCGGCTTCAGCTTATACTTCTCCGCCAAGTTCGACGGGACTAAAGCTGCACTTTCGTTCATCCCGAGAAAATTTAAATAATGGTAGGGATGCGTTGGGAACAGATCGTTCCGGAACCAGGCCACTTTGGCAAAATCGACATTGTCGATCCCCATCACATTCCCTTGGCCTGCCGAACGACCGGAGATAATGATGTTCCCCTTCGTTTGAAGCACACGTGCCGCATGCTCGACGCCGTCCAACCTCCGGAAGATTTCGAACGGGGGCTCGGAATAGATCAGTTTAGACGGGGTAGGATTTTGCCCTCCGCCTCCTGGGCCGCCGCCAGGTGCTCCACCTGGGTTCCCGCCGCCTGGAGCTCCCGGACCGCCGCCTTGACCTTGGCCGGAGCCTCCTTGAGAAGGACGAGTGATTTCCGGCGTGCCTTCCCATACCGTTCGCATGATCACATCTGCTCCATATTTATAGAGCGTCCGCTCCGTCGAATTCAGGTCGATTGTCCGTGCGGCTGAAGCGTTATATACCCCAAGACCCAGCGTCAGAACGAGCAGGATCATCAACGGATAATAGGAAGAAGACGACCTGGACAGTTGCGTCAAACTTAAATAGTAAGGAACCGGCAGCCACTTTTTGCCGATCCAACCGATCAGCTTCAGCAGCCACGGGAACACCCGCAGGAAAAATAGTCCAATGGAGAAAATGGCGAGCGCAGGAACGAAGAACAGGAACGGTTGAACCTGCAGCTCATCCGTCGTCATTCCTGTCTGGAACGTCAGCATTTGCCGTTCATTAAACAGGTAGTACCCATAACCCGAAATCGCCATCAAGACGATATCGATAAACCAACGTTGCCAAAATGGCGCCCGATCGGAGCGCGCTTGCTTCTGCTTGGCCTTGACGATCGAGGAGCGGGCGAAGGAAATTGCCGGCCACAGCGTCGATAAGATCGCGATCACAACCGCTACCGCTCCCAATACCAAAGCATCGGCATTAAAACCTACCGGAATGGACTTGCGGTTCACGAACGTCAGAAAGCCGTCTGCCGAGCCGATGCTCTTCGACATAAACCAGCCGAGCAATGGACCTGCGATGAGTGCAACCGCGCCAAGAATCAGGCTCTCAAATAAATAGATGAAAATAATCTGCTTCGTAGAAGCTCCGCGGCTGCGCAGAACCGCGATATCGCTTTGCTGTTTGTCGAGCGCCTGGCGAGCGTTCATCACAATAAAATAGAACACCATGGCAATCATCGGTGCCGCCAGGGTAAACAACAGCGTCTGCATCTGCAGGCTTTGCTTGCGGAAGTCTCCCAGCAGACTGCCGAAGGAGACGTCCACCTTCGTATCTTTCAGCTTCTGATATAACTCTACGTTCAACCGCTCCAGCGTATCTGAGAGCGGTGACAGCTGACTCGTCTTGATCTCACCGAGATCAAAAGCGTAATACCAGCTGGAGCTATGCAGCGGAATCGATAATCGATTCAACAGGCCTTCATTAAAGGCTTGATCCGAGATGTAGAAAGTGTTCATCATCCCTTCAAAGCCTTGATACCAGTACGGGTCATTCTCGTTCTCCGGCTGGAAGGTGCCCACGATCTTCACCTTAAGCGTCACGTCCACACCGCTGTACACCGGATACTCCATCACGTCACCGACGTGCAGATCCTGCCGGTACATCGCTTCTTCCAGCATCAAAGCCTCAAGCGTATCGCCATCGCCTTGATCAGAATACATCCGGCCGCCGGAAATTGCCACATGGTCCTGTAAACCGCTCATGGATACGATGGACATCGTCCGCGTTCGGCTCGCGTCAACCTTAGTCGGGTCCTCCGGAAATACCTCCGTACTGCGGATGGATCTGATGTTCACGTAGGTGTCAAACGGGAAGCCAATTTGCCCCGGCACCTCGTCAACAATGTATTGATTGACGGCGGATAGTGCATTCAAATCCGTCTTGGTACCACCCGGCGCCTGATAGCTCATGATCAACGAACCGGCGGGCAGCCCTTCGCTCTCCGCCTGCAGGGTGGTTGCAACGACCCGCTTCAGCGAACCGTCGGAATACATCGGAATGCTGACCGTGAACGAGACCGCGACAATGAGGCCCAATAGCGTACTTAACGTCAGCCATTTCGTGTTCCACATTTTGCGGAACAATAAACGTAATAAAGGAAGTCCCATTAACGACCCACTACTTTCTGCCCCGGCGTGAGTCCTTTAACAATTTCCACGTCGGTCGAGGTCTGCAAACCTACCTCAACATCGGCTTCACGTTTCGAACCGTCTTCCTCTACCACCTGAACATAAGTGCGCGAGCCAATCGTCCGCAGGGCGGAAATCGGAATCAGCACCGCGTTCTCCTTGCGTTCCGTTACAATGGACACGCTGAGCGGCCGTCCACGTTCAAGTCCCTCCGGCCATTTGTCCAGTTCCACGATCAGGTACTTATCGATCGTATCTTTCTCTGGAGGTTTGCCGCCTCCGCCGCCGTTATTGTCGTCGGACGATCCTGAATCCACTGGCATGACCTTCACCTTCCCGTCGAATACGCCCATCGCATTAATATCAACCTTGGCTTTCATACCAACGGCAATCTTTTCTAAATCCTCCTTGGCAAACTGAGCTGCCACGACCAACGAAGACGTGTCGGACAACACGGCTACCGTATCATATGCTTTGATCGCGGCTCCTTTCTGGACGGAGACGGAAATGATCGTTCCGGAGAACGGCGCACGGAGTGTGCCGTCAGCGATCGTCTTCTCCAAATCCTCCAGCTCTTGACGCTGTTCCTCAAAGACGATCGAGGCCTCCTCAAATTCGATCGGGTCCTTCTCGTCCTTCGTACGCAGCAGCTCCTTCATAGAGATTTCCTGCTTGCGGAACTCCAGCTTCTTCTTCCGTAATTCCTTCTGCAAATCTTCGACATCCAATTGAATGAGAGCATCGCCTTGCTTGACTTTGTCGCCTGCCTTAACGAGCACTTCCTTCACGTGAAGATTATCCTCTGTGAAAAATAACGGCTCCTCGCGCTGGCTCATGATCTTCCCAACCGCACTGACGCTAAGCTCGATCGTCTCCGTGCGCACCTCATACTCCGGCTTCTTCGAGATTGTCGGCGGCGTGATCACCGGCAGGTCCTCCTCCGCCTCTTCGTCCGGCAGCAGGGCGCAGCCTGTGGACGCAATTAACGTCAGGGACAGAGCGAATACCCCCAGCGTTCGAACAAGCCTTATCCCCCCTTTTTTATTCGATAAATTTGCCATCCACCATTTCGTAAACATGGTCCGCTACCTCCAGGATTGTAGGATCGTGAGTAGTCATACAGATCGTCACGCGTTCGGTCTGTATGATGTTCTTGAATACTGCCATGACTTGTGCTCCCATTTGCGAATCGAGGTTGGCCGTTGGTTCATCCGCCAACAACAGCTTGGGGCGATGGGCAATCGCTTTGGCGATGGCCACCCGTTGCTGTTCGCCCCCGGACAACTCGAACGGGCGGTGAAACATCCGTTTTCCGAGTCCAACAAGCTCCAGGCAATGCTTAACGCGCGGCTTCCATTCCTGAGGGGGAACTCCCGCCATACGCAGCGACAGTTCGACATTCTCCCAAGCGGAGAGCAACGGCAGCAAGGCGTAGGCCTGGAAAATAAAGCCGATCTGATTCCGACGCAGCAGGGTACGCTTATCGTCGTTCAGCTCATGAAGCGGCTGACCGCGGAACCAGATTTCACCGGAAGTCGGCTGATCCAATCCGCCAAGCATGTTGAGCAATGTCGTTTTGCCCGAGCCAGAACGGCCTTTAAGCATGACCAGCTGGCCTGAGAGCACTTCCATGTTGATTCCCTTCAATACCTGGATTTCTCCTCCGCCCACCGGAAATGATCGGCGAACGTCTTTGACCGACAAAATAGGTCCGGTCTCCTTCTCTTCCTCCTTCTGTACAACATGGGCTGCAATAACCTCGGCATCTGCTTCTGCTAATGCCGTCTTCTCCGCGGCAGCGGCGGTCTCCCCCTCCGCACTTTCCGGTACCGGAGAATCAGCTCCGGGCTGAACTTCGACTTTTTCTTTCTTGCGAAGCCATCGCATCATTGTGTATCGGTCTCCCATTTCCCTAAATTGTGCTTCTCCTCTTCTGCTTCCTCTTCTTGGACTTCTTGGTCTAATTGGCCTTGTCTAGCAATACATTCACGTCTTGCATTATAAACGAAATACGATGGCAAAAAGTTACAAGCTCATTAACGAAATCGTTAATTTTTTACCAGATTTTTCGCGCTGATGCATGGTTACAATTCTGTTAGAATTAAGGAGGATTCTACTAATTTCGGCAAGGAGAACTAATATTTCATGAAGAAAATGATCCCCATCCTGCTCACGGCGACGCTCTTATTCACCAATGTCGTGCTTCGGCAAGAGCCGGTCGCTGCCGATCTTCCTTTTAACGACATTTCAAACAGCTATGCTAAAGATGCCATCCTCCGTTTAAATGCGAACAATGTAATGAAAGGAACCTCAGGTTCTGAATTTTCTCCAACCCGCTCCATTACCCGAGCCGAGTTTATGACTACATTGACGCGCATCTTTAAGGTGGAACCGGCCAAATCCGTTATCCCCGCTTATCGCGATGTCCCCAAAACCGCCTGGTACTATGGCACAATCCAAGCCGCCACGGAACTTGGGCTTACCAACGGCTTGGGAGACGGGATCTTTAAGCCAAACCAGCCGTTAACCCGGCAGGAGGCCGCTTCATGGATCGTTCGTGCTTTAAAACAAAACGCCGCCGGCAATTCGTCTTCCAATTATCAGGATGCAGCGATGATCGCGGCATGGGCCAAGCCTTCGGTCAGTTCCATTACCGAGCTCGGGTTGATGCAGGGAAGCGACGGGGTATTTCATCCAACACAGCCAATAACCCGCCAGGAGACCGCTGTCATCCTGGATCGCCTGCTGCAGGACACCCGATGGACCGATGCGCTCGCAGCCAGCACGAATCAGACCATCAAGCTAGGATGGCAATACGGCCTGTCAACCGAAGCCTACAAGAAAGCCGTGTTGCAATCGAATGTGAACGTGCTGGTGCCTCGGTGGTTTTTTCTCGAAAGTAATGGCAAATTTTCTGATTCCAGCGTTCCCTCGCTCGTAACCTGGGCGAAAAATAACGGCAAACAAGTTTGGGCCATGATCGGAAACCGATTTGATCAGGAAACGACGCACAAGCTTCTGGCTTCCAGTTCGCTTTCTTCCGAAGCGATTCAAACCTTGAAGTCCTACGTTCAAAAATATGGGCTGCATGGCATCAACGTCGATTTTGAAAATGTCGCAGCTTCCGATCGCAGCTTGTATACGGCCTTTATCGCCAAACTGGCACAGGAGCTTCATTCCGTCTCTGCCGTCTTGTCTGTGGATTTACCGCCGGACCTCGACACTGACTGGTCGGACGCCTATAATTACGCAGAACTGGCGAAGAGCGCCGATTACCTGGTCATTATGACCTACGACGAGCATTGGGGCGGGGCTGCTGCCGGTTCCATCGCATCGCTTGGCTGGGTGGACAATCACCTGCAAAAACTGCTCACCCAAGTCCCTTCCAACCAACTCATTATGGGGATGCCGCTGTATACGCGGGATTGGAGCCTAAGCAGCACCGGGGCTACGTTGTCTTCCGAGGACATCACCCTCGCCGCTCAAAATAACCGGATGAACCAATACGGCCTGAAGCCAAAATGGAACGACACATTAGGGCAGTACACCATGGAGTATCGCAAGAACGGGACGCTCCACAAAATTTGGCTGGAGGATGCCCGCTCCCTCTCGGAGAAGCTGAGGTTAGGCATGAAGTTCGGAGTGGCCGGTTATGCTTACTGGCACATCGGCGGTGAATCGCCGGACATCTGGACGAGTCTTCAAAATGCGGAGAAATACGCAGGGTATTCATTTAAGTAATCAGCCATCATTTCTAAATCATATGTAATAATAAAGACCACCTTATGAGACAAAGCGATGTTGCTTCTCAGGGGTGGTCTTTTGATATTTAGACAAAAAAACAGCCCTTCACGGGGCTGTTATAACCATATGGATGTACTTAGGCATTTCCGAAGGAAGCCGGATCCTGCCGCCAGGACTTGAGCAGCTCCAGATCTTCCGGCTGAATATCCCCGCGCTGCACAGCTACATCCATCAATGCTGTATAGTTGGACAAGGTTTGCAGCGGGATGCCGGCTTCAGCAAACGCCTGCACCGCTTTATCGAGCTGATAGCTGAAGATCGCCAGCACGGCCAACGGTTCTGCCCCCGCATCGCGCACCGCCTGTGCTGCTTTGATCGAGCTGCCGCCGGTCGAGATCAAATCCTCGATGACAACCACCTTCTGCCCTGGTTTAATCAGACCTTCGATTTGATTCTCCTTGCCATGGCCTTTGGCCTTATCGCGAATATAGGCCATCGGCAACCCCAGCTTCTGCGACGTAAACGCGGCATGCGGAATGCCGGCCGTAGCTGTTCCGGCGATAACTTCGGCCTCCGGATAGTCTTTACGGATCAGTGCAGCAAACGATTCAGCAATCAGATCGCGGATCTGCGGGTAGGACATCGTGAGACGGTTGTCACAATAGATCGGCGATTTGATCCCCGAAGTCCAAGTAAACGGCTGATGCGGACGAAGCGCAACGGCTCCGATCTCTAACAGGCTGCTGGCAATTTGCGCTTCGACGGATTGGGTATTGGTCATGCTACATCATCTCCTTAATGATCGTCTCCGCGGCTTCTCGCGGGTTAAGGGCAGCGATAATCGGACGGGCAACGACGATATAGTCCGTGCCTTGCGCCATCGCTTCGCCTGGGGTTAACGTACGCGTTTGATCACCTTTGGGGCTGTTCGCTGGACGAATCCCCGGCGTTACCGTCAGGAAGGCTTGTCCGCACTTCTCCTTAATTGCGGTAACTTCCAGTGGAGAAGCAACCACTCCGTCCAAACCGGCCGAACGGGCCAGGTCCGCATAATGTACGACGGAGGCTTCAACTTCGCCCGGGACGCCAATCTGTTCATTCATCACTTGCTTGCTGGTGCTCGTCAGCTGCGTAACCGCGATGATCTTTGGCATCGTCAGCGTCGGGTCGGCTTCCACCGCCGCCAGTGCGCCTTCTTTTGCCGCCTTCATCATGTCCAGCCCGCCGGCCGCATGCACGTTAAACAGGTCTACGCCCAGCTTGGTGACGCTGTTCGCACCACCTTTGACGGTGTTGGGAATATCATGCATTTTCACATCGAGAAAAACGGAGTACCCCCGCTGCTTTAATTCCCGGATCAGTTCCGGACCCGCCGCATAGAACAGCTGCAGCCCCACCTTCATGTAACAAGGGATGCCTTCCAGCTCCTTCAGCAGCTTCCGCGCCTGCTCCGCATCAGGAAAGTCGAGGCCCACGATCAGCTTCCCGGCCGCTTCTTCAAATGAACGCAAATCCGCTCTCCTCCATTCATGCTTGCGGCTCCGAAGCATTCTGCTTCCGAGCCGCCATATTCTTCGTCCTCTAGCGGACCTGAAAGACCTTATTTGAGCATTTCCCTGCGATTTCCCGCTGTAACGGACTCCATGGACATTATTCAGTCCTCATGGAGCCACTCAGCTGCGATCTAAGCAAAATAAGGTCTCCTCGGTCCGTTAGAATGGTTATTTGCTTCACACCAGATCCATAACGTCTCTGGTGTCCGTTAGCGCTGCGATTAAAGTGCAGGCATCGCTTGGGAAGAGAAGTTGATCGTCTCCAGCATCTCCAGCAGCGCCCGAACGGTATCGAGCGAAGTCATGCAGACCACGCCGTTCTCCACCGCTTCCCGGCGAATCCGGAAGCCATCGCGCTCCGGTTCTTTGCCCTTCGTCAACGTGTTGATGACGAAGTGAGCTTCACCGTTCCGGATCAGATCAAGGATGTTCGGCACCCCTTCGGACAGCTTGTAAACCGTCGTCACATGAATACCCGCCTCGATCAGCGCAGAAGCCGTGCCATCGGTAGCGATGATCTTGTACCCCAGGCGGTAGAAGCCGCGAAGCAGCTCAACCGCTTCTTGTTTATCCTTGTCGGCTACCGTAGCGATAATCGCCCCGGTTGAAGGAATCTTCATTCCCGCGCCGATCAAGCCTTTATACAATGCTTTGGCGTATTGCGGATCGCGGCCCATGACCTCGCCGGTCGATTTCATTTCCGGACCAAGCGTTGGCTCTACCCGACGCAGCTTCGCGAAGGAGAATACCGGCACCTTCACCGCAACCTGCTGGCTTTCCGGCCACAGGCCATTGGAGTAGCCCAGATCGCTTAGTTTCGCCCCCAGAATACACTGGGTTGCAACATTCGCCATCGGTATGTTTGTCACTTTGCTCAGGAACGGTACTGTACGCGAGGAGCGAGGGTTCACCTCGATCACATACACTTCGTTGTTGTAGATGACGAACTGGATGTTCACCAGACCTACCGTCTTCAGCTCGCGGGCGATTTTGACCGTGATTTCAACGATCTTCTCTTTCAGCTCTGCCGACAGATGCTGCGGCGGATACACCGCAATCGAGTCGCCGGAGTGAACGCCAGCGCGTTCGATATGCTCCATAATCCCCGGGATCAGTACTGTTTCCCCGTCGCTGATGGCGTCGACCTCTACCTCTTTGCCAAGCATGTAGCGGTCGATCAGGACCGGATGCTGCGGATTGATGTTCACCGCTTCTTCCATGTAGCGCAGCAGCTCCTGGTCGGAGTAGACGATTTCCATCGCTCGGCCGCCCAGTACATACGAAGGTCTTACCAGTACCGGATAACCCAGTGCTTGAGCAGTTCCAACCGCTTCTTCTACCGAGGTTACTGTGCTGCCCTTCGGCTGTGCGATGCCCAGCTTCGACAGGAGCGCTTCAAACTTCTTGCGATCCTCCGCCTCGTCGATGCTTTCCAGCGAGGTTCCGAGGATGCGAACGCCCGCCGCTTGCAGCGGTGCTGCCAAGTTGATCGCCGTTTGGCCGCCGAATTGGACGATGACGCCAACCGGCTTCTCCTCTTCGATAACATTCATGACATCCTCGAAGAACAGCGGTTCAAAGTAGAGGCGATCCGACGTGTTAAAGTCCGTGGATACCGTCTCTGGGTTGTTGTTGATGATTACTGCCTCATATCCAGCTTTTTGAATTGCCCAAACCGCGTGTACTGTCGAGTAGTCAAACTCGATGCCTTGCCCGATCCGAATCGGTCCGGAGCCCAGCACCACGATCTTCTCTTTGTCCGTTTGAACGACTTCGTTCTCCGTTTCATAGGTCGAGTAGTAGTAAGGCGTGGAGGCTTCAAATTCAGCCGCGCACGTATCTACCATTTTGTAAACCGGCTTCAGTCCATGCTCCTTGCGGAAGCTTCTCACTTCCGCCTCTGTCGTGTGCGTGCCTGTCGGCTGTCCGGCAGCGCGCAGCTCGGCGATCGCCCGGTCCGTAAACCCTAAGCGCTTCGCTTCGTACAGCGTTTCATAGGAAAAGAACTCTTCTTCCGCAATCCGTTTCTCGAAATCCACCAAACGCTCGATTTTATCAAGGAACCACCAGTCGATTCCGGTCAGATCATGAATGAGCTGCAGTTTGTAGCCGCGGCGGAACGCTTCTGCGATCAGGAACAGCCGCTCGTCATCCGCTTTGATCAAGCGAGTCTTCAGCGTTTCATCGTCGATGTTCTCCACGCCTTTCAGATAGAGGCGATGGGTACCGATCTCCAGCGAACGGACCGCTTTATGAATCGACTCTTCGAAGGTCCGGCCAATCGCCATCACTTCGCCGGTCGCCTTCATCTGCGTGCCCAGCTTGCGGTTGGCATGAACGAATTTATCAAACGGCCAGCGCGGAATTTTGCTGACGATGTAGTCCAGCGTCGGCTCGAAGCAAGCGTAGGTCTGCCCTGTAACCGGATTGATGATTTCGTCCAGTGTGTAGCCCAGCGCAATTTTGGCAGCCATTTTCGCGATCGGATACCCCGTCGCTTTGGACGCAAGCGCCGACGAACGGCTGACCCGCGGATTAACTTCGATCACGTAGTATTGGAAGCTTTGCGGATCGAGCGCGAACTGGACGTTACAGCCGCCTTCGATGTTCAGCGCACGAATAATCTTCAGCGAAGCCGAACGGAGCATCTGATACTCACGGTCAGACAGCGTTTGGCTTGGCGCCACGACGATACTGTCCCCGGTATGTACACCAACCGGGTCGAAGTTTTCCATGTTGCAGACCACGATACAGTTGTCGTTCGCATCGCGCATCACTTCATATTCGATTTCCTTCATGCCGGCGATCGATTTCTCGATCAAGCATTGGCCAATCGGGCTGTAACGGATCCCCGACTTCACCGTCTCGCGCAGTTCCTCTTCTGTAGCGCAGATCCCGCCGCCGGTGCCGCCCAGCGTATATGCCGGACGAACGATCACCGGATAGCCGATTTCGCTTGCAAAATCCAGCGCCTCTTCCACCGAAGTGATGATTGTGCTCTCCGGCACCGGCTGCTCCAGCTCGCGCATCAGTTCGCGGAACAGGTCGCGGTCTTCTGCTTTCTCAATCGACGTCAGTTGAGTGCCAAGGAGCTTCACATTTTCGCGCTCCAGCACGCCTGCGCGGGCCAATTCCACCGCCATGTTCAGACCGGTCTGCCCTCCAAGCGTCGGCAGCAAGCCGTCCGGCCGCTCCTGGCGAATGATTTGCGTGACGAATTCCAGCGTGATCGGTTCAATGTAAACCTTGTCGGCCATGTTGGTATCGGTCATGATCGTCGCCGGGTTGCTGTTGATCAGCACCACCTCGACGCCTTCTTCCTTCAGCGCTTGGCAAGCTTGCGTTCCGGCGTAATCGAACTCAGCCGCCTGACCGATAACGATCGGTCCGGAACCGATGACGAGAATTTTCTTAAGGTCTTTGTTGATCGGCATAGGTTTATAGTTCTCCTTTCGCAGCGGCCATCAGTTCGGCTTGGCGAGGCTTTTGCGGATTTTGCCGCTTGTGCTCGCGGATCATCTCGATGAATCGGTCGAACAGGTAGCTGTTATCGTACGGTCCCGGAGCCGCCTCTGGATGGTATTGCACAGAGAAGGCCGGGTATTTCTTATGCTTCAAGCCTTCGATGGTTTTATCATTGTTGTTAATATGGGTAACTTCCAGCTCCGTCCCAGCGATGGATGCTTCGTTTACGGTGTATCCATGATTTTGCGATGTGATATAGCAGCGGCCGGTAGCCAGCTCTTTCACCGGGTGGTTCCCGCCGCGATGGCCGAATTTCAGCTTTTCCGTATCGGCGCCGCAGGCGAGGGCAAACAGCTGGTGGCCCAGGCAAATGCCGAAGATCGGGTACTCACCAAGCAGTTCAGAAATCATCTTCACCGCATGCGGTACGTCTTTTGGGTCCCCCGGTCCGTTGGACAGCTGAATCCCGTCGGGATGCAGGCGGCGAATTTCATCCGCAGTCGTATCATGCGGGACGATCACGACGTCGCAATCGCGTTTGTTCAGCTCGCGCAAAATACCGCTTTTCGCACCGAAGTCAACCAACACGATACGTTCCTTCGAACCCGGACTGCTGTACACATGCTTCGTCGAGGTTTGCGCCACTTGGTTGCGCAGCTCGGCGATGCTGGTTGCCAGCATCATTTCTTTTAATTCCTCCACCGATTTATTGGAGGTCGTTAAAATCCCTCTCATCGTTCCCTGATGGCGGATAAGTCGCGTCAGCATGCGCGTATCGATGTCGGCAATGCCGGGAATTCCGTATTCCTTCAGCAGGTCACCCAAATTGTACTGCGCCCGCCAGTTGCTTGGGGTTGGTTCATAGCGGCGAACCACAAACCCGTGGATCGACGGCGTAATCGATTCAAAGTCATCGCGCGAAATGCCGTAGTTCCCGATCAGAGGGTACGTCATCGTGACGATTTGCCCGCAATAAGATGGATCGGACAGCACCTCTTGGTACCCCGTAATTCCCGTATTAAAAACGACCTCGCCTGTTTTCTCTCCTTCCGCTCCGAATGAGGTTCCGGTAAACAGCGTGCCGTCCTCCAACAATAGTCTTGCCTGCATCCTGAAGCACTCCTTTATCCATAAGCTAAACTACATTTTCTTATCCGCCCGTTAACGGGTCAGTTCTAGTTCATCATTCCATACCAGTCTTCCACGGGCGATTGTGGCGACCGGCCAGCCTTTTAGCTTCCAACCGGCAAACGGGGTGTTGCGTCCCTTCGAGGCGAAGGTCTCAGGATCCACCGTGCGTTCCGCGTCCAGATCAACGATCGTCAGATCCGCCGGAGCGCCTGGAACCAACCGTCCGGTTTCTAGACCAAACACACGAGCCGGGTCTGCTGTCATACGCTGCACCAGCATCTCCAGGCTCCAACGGCCAGTTGTCACAAACTTCGTATATAACAGCGGGAAGGCTGTCTCAAAACCAACGATTCCAAACGGTGCCAGCTGCATGCCTTTTGCTTTTTCCTCTTCACTGTGCGGAGCATGGTCGGTGACGATGATGTCGATCGTGCCGTCCTCCAGCGCTTCGATGCAGGCTTCCACATCTCGGCGGGAGCGCAGCGGCGGGTTCATTTTCCAATTGGCATCCAATCCGGGAATATCCGCCTCCGATAACACCAGATGGTGCGGACACACCTCTGCGGTCACGTTAATGCCGAGCTGCTTCGCTTGACGAATCAGCCGGATCGACTGCTCCGTGCTCACGTGGCACACATGGTAGTGAACCCCGGTCGCTTCCGCCAGCAAAATATCCCGCCCCACATGAATCGCCTCCGATTCGTTCGGGATCCCTTTCAGTCCGTGCTTGCGGGCGAATTCCCCTTCAGCCACCGGCGCGCCTTCCACCAGCGAATTGTCTTCGCAGTGGGCAATTACCGGCATCCCCAGCGCAGCCGCTTGACGCATCGCATCCTTCATCATTTGTGCGCTCTGTACGCCTACGCCGTCGTCGGTGAAACCAATCGCACCGGCTTCCTTCAAAGCAGCAAAGTCGGTCAGCTCGCGACCCAGCTCAGATTTGGTGATCGCCGCATAAGGCAGCACGTTCACCAGCCCAGCTTCCTCCGCCTTCTCCTTCACATAGCGAACCGTATCCGGATTGTCGGTCACCGGCCGCGTATTTGGCATGCAAGCGATGGTGGTGAATCCCCCTTTCGCTGCTGAACGCGAACCGGTTTCGATCGTTTCTTTATGTTCAAATCCCGGTTCCCGCAGATGGACGTGCATATCAATAAATCCCGGAGTGACCAGTCTGCCCCCTGCATCGATTACCTGTGTCCCTTCCTCAGCGACTAGCTGCTTGAAGCTTCCTGTTTTCTCGATGTTCGAGATCACTCCGTTCTCGATGACGATTTGAGCGATTTCTTGTTCCCCTTGTTCGTTTAAGATCTTGGCATTGATTACGACAAGCCGCATTCTGATTTCTCCTCCCGCTGATTTTGAAGTACGATCCGAAAAATAACGTCCATTGCCCGTCGCCTAAGCTACAGGCGCTCCCCCTCATTTGCTAGAGCAATGCGCGTTCCAGAACCGCCATGCGGATCGGAACTCCGTTTTGCATCTGCTTGAAGATGCGGGATTGCGGGTGTTCCACCACCGCATCGTCGATCTCCACGCCCCGGTTCACTGGAGCCGGGTGCATGATCAGCGCGTGCGGTGCAAGGCTCGCGGCCCGCTCCTCCGTTAAGCCGTAATGCAGTCGATATTCTTCGGCCGACTTAATCAGCCCGCCAACGTGGCGTTCCAGCTGCACTCGCAGCATCATCACCACATCGGCGCAAAGCGCTTCGTCCATCGGAACGTAAGGCGCATACGCGCTCAGCTCCGGTGCTTGCATATTGTCCGGCGCGCACAGCTTCACTTCGGCACCGAACTTTTGCAGCGCCCACAGATTCGAACGTGCCACCCGGCTATGCTTGATATCTCCGATAATCGATACCTTTAGCCCGACGAGTTCCCCGAAATGCTGTCTCATCGTATATAGATCCAGCAGCGCTTGCGTCGGGTGCTCATTGTTACCGTCCCCGGCATTTACCAGCGGTATGGATACCCGCTTCGCCAGCTCCTCCAGCACTCCGATCGGCTTCAGCCGGATGACTCCAGCGTCAATGCCCATCGATTCCAAGGTGCGAACTGTGTCGTAAATCGACTCGCCTTTCTCTACGCTAGAGGCGGCTGCCGCGAAGTTCAGCACCTGGGCACCCAGCCGTTTCTCCGCCATCTCGAATGAGAAGCGGGTGCGCGTACTGTTTTCGAAAAACATATTCGCAACAAAGTGCTCTTTCAACACCGGAATCATCTTCTCTTCCTTGGCATCCCAGTAGCCAGCCCGGTCGAGAATCGAGGAAATTTCCGCTGCGCTTAAATCCTTCAGCCCGAGGAGGCTGCGTTCCTTCAGTGCGGTTGCAGTCAGCGCCATCTCAGTTCCCCTCCCGTGCATGCAGGATGCGAACCAGATCAGTGCCGTCATGCTCGGTCAAGAGCACTTCGATTTCTTCCGATCGCGATGTCGGTACGTTCTTGCCAACATAATCAGCTCGGATCGGCAGTTCCCGATGTCCCCGGTCAGCGAGTACCGCTAACTGGATCGACTCCGGACGACCGCAATCCATGATCGCGTCCATGGCTGCACGAATCGTACGGCCTGTGTAGAGAACATCGTCGAACAGGATCACTTTTTTGCCTTGAATCGAGACCGGGAACGTGGCTTTGGCCGCCCCTTGAGTAGCCTCCACTTTGTCATCGCGGTAGTTTGTTACGTCTAGCTCGCCCCATGGAATTGCGGTTCCTTCAATACTCTCCAGGCGCTCAGCCAGCCGTTTTGCGAGGTAAACTCCTCTGGTTTTGATGCCGGCCAATACACAGCCCTCGATGCCTTTGTTGCGTTCCAAAATTTCATGTGCAATTCTTGTCAGTGCCCTCCGAATCGCGGTTTCGTCCATAATGATATGACTTTCGTTGCTCACAGCTGCGACCTCCTTAGGGATAGGGTCACCTTGCATCGGTCCGTGATAGGCGCATAAAAAAACTCCCTGCCCGTAAATCCAGGCAAGGAGTCTTCAGCCATAGTGTACCTATGACTATCATGTAGGATTTGGGCACAGAGAACCGACTTAAATAAGCGCAGTTCGCCCATTTCCCCACTCACGTTACCTTGCCAGCCTCACGGGACTGAATTAAAGGTGCTTATGGTTTACATGAATTATGACAGAATGAAAATAGCCTGTCAAGACACCCTGCCGAGTTTGTAACCTACCGATACTGAGGTTGATTCTTCCCCCGTGTGAAGCCTGCTGTGATGCGGTTGTTAATAATTATACATTCAATGTAATATTTATTCAACAGTTAGTTTCCCCGGCTTATCCTTGATCTGAAGCCGTTTAACCCGTGTGCTCTCCCCGCCAGATCCCTGCATAAATTTCCTAACATGTTGAATATTTAACCGGGATGTTTGGGGAATGGTGGGCAGCAAGATCACTAATAGTGCATGGTACTTGCTGTGTAACGCTGATCAGAAGCGCTATTTGGCGAAAAAGGGGCCCCATGGAAACGTAACGCTTAGGAGAGAGCTTATTTACGATTTTTGAGTGCAAATGGGGTGGGTTTAGCCTAAATAAGACTGCTGGTAAGCGTTAAAATGAAAATTTGGCGCTTTTCTCCGAAATAAGCATTCTGGCAGGCGTTAGAATAAAAGCGGACTCCGAACCTACACCCTTACCAGTATGTAATCGATTGGTACTAGCCAGCATCTGCAGCATCTCTTGTAGCAAGGCACCAAACCCATCGTCAGCACCAGCTCAGGCACAGTTAGTTCAGGGAAGTATGCTGTAACGCTTAACAGAAACGCTATTTGGGGAAAATTCGGGCATTCTGCGGCGTAACGCTTACAGGAGAGCTTATTTGCGATATTTCATCGTAAAAGAGGCTGTTTTTGCCTCAATAAGGCTGCTGGTAAGCGTTAAAAGTAAAACTTTGCGTTTTTCGCACAAATAAGCACTCTGGCAAGCGTTAGAGCACAATTGGACTCTGCCCCTTCATTCTGCACACATGGCACATCGGTGGCAGCAGCGGCGGCAAATCTAAGAAAAACGCCTGGCGGCGTCCTTTTAAGTTCGTTCAACTGAGTTCATACGTG
>NZ_JAWDJI010000054.1:0-13702 GCF_032465655.1 Paenibacillus sp. 3LSP
TAGTGCCTCTAAACCCTTGTGAGATAAGGATTTTTTGATTATTCAGCAAGCCCTAATTTATAGGATGAAGTTCTGTTCGGCATGCGCGATGAGGCGTTTCGTAATTTCCCCGCCGACAGAGCCGTTTTCGCGGGAAGTCAGATGTCCCCAGCCTCCACTATAGGTTTGCCCGCTGCCAATGGCCCCCAGTTCACCGGCAAATTCCGTATCCGCTCCAGCTCCTGTCGCGCCATACCCTACAGGCAAACCAAACTCAGCAGCAATTTCATATTTCCATTGCTGCAGTACTTGACGACTTTCCGGTACGATTTTCCGATTGCCTCTTGCCATAATCCAGACACCTCCTGAGAAATTGGTTTCAGGAGTAGCATAGCCTCACTTTACCTTCACTACGCTCAGGAAGTATTGTCTGTGCTGCCCATTCCTTCCAAGCAACCGCGTGTCCGGGCATTTTCGGGCTATTTAATTTGGTATCCGCCCCGTACCATGACCGTTAGGTTGTGGGTATCGCCTTCTTGAACTTGAATCCCTCGGCCTTCTCTTGGGAAAGACAACAGATGGTTGTTCGTAACTGTTCCACCGTTCGGAATATCCTTCCCGTCAGTGAGGTCTGCGACACCATTAGCATCCGCACTATATACTACAGCTTTACCGGCGCGAACAATAAACTCCGCCCCTGCAGAGGCAATAAGGATCTTGCCTGGTTTGACTTCCACGATTTTAATTCCTTCGTTGCTGGAACTGCTGTCAGAATCTCCAGTTGATGGTGCGTTAGGTGTACTGGAGCTTCCACCACCAAGGGCTTGTTGAATCGCTTGATCCACATAGCTCTTCGTAACCACGGGGTCATCTGCGGTTCCTGGCGTCGTCCCTGCCCCTTCCGCTTGCATATTCAAGAGCGATCCCGCCCAAACACTGCCGCCAATCAATACCACGGCCGTTGCGATTTTCCAACCCGTCTTCATTATGTTCCTCCTCTATGACTCTGTTATTGTCTATGATAGAGGGTTTGGTAGAAAGGAACAAGCCCAAATCCGGAGGGATTAGGGCTTGTTCATATTTTGAATTATTCATTCGTACAGAGACGAGTTACTATAGTATGCGGTTGAAGTGGCAATTTTGGTTTTCTCCCCTTGGTAAGAATCATAAATGGAGAATTGGAAGCCACCTGTTCTTGAGGTTGCAAAGATAGGATCGCTGATAACATAGGAGTATGATTGATTTCCACCAACAATAAAGTCTTTTTCCAACTCAATTTCTTTCTCAAAGCGAGCACCACTGGAATCTACCACTTCGAGAATAAACTTGTGTTGGAAAGCCCCCATCTCAAAGGCCAAATCCCGACTGAGATCGTATTTCAATTTAACCTGAAGTCCTGAAGAACTTGTGTTCCCAACGACTTCTTTTACGGATAAAGTGTATGGGAACAATTGAATATCTTTCAAGGTATTCTTGATATCTCTGCTATCAAGATTCAGCTCCATCGCTGAAGCATTCACGTAACCCGTCGGAGTACCCTCCGGCGCAGTAAATTTATTATCTGAAATGCTTTCACCAATTACCAGCTTCCAGTTAGATACTACCGTCCCCTTTGGAACTCTAGCAGAGAATGTGACAATGCTTGCCGCTTCAGGACCTATGCTCCGTTTAACTTGATTTACTTCAGCTTTATAATATTGGCCCTGATCCGTTAGGAAGTACCCCGTAAGCATAGGAGGAACGGTCTGTTTATTTTCTCGGTTTTTCAAGATAAGCTCTGTGTAAATAATGTCGTTCGTGCTTCCTTTATACATGTAGGTTTTACGTGTTTGTAAATCGGACTTCTTCCCAGCAGTATCCAAATTAAAATAAGAGCCATCGGCTATGACATCAAGATCACTGGTCTTCCCATAGTTCGAAAACATCACCCAGTTGCTTGTTTTTTCTGCACTTAATTTTTGCAGCAATTGTACTTGTAATTGAGAGAAACTCAAACTTGATGGAATATTGGCAGCCACATATACACTTGCCTTTTCACCAACACCAAGAACTTGCGTTGTGTTACTATTGATTAACTGAACTGTACCGCTTAATTCGGTTAAATCCAGTTTGTACGCCCCAGCAAATTCAGGGAGTTTAGCCGCCCTTGTTCCTTTATTTGTAATGGTTATTTTGGTAGCCAGAATGTTCCCATCTTCCCAAGGGAGCTTTTGGATGTCATCAAGGGTAACACCAAAGGTTCCATCATTATTTTTGACAATCCGCTCTTGACCGATGGCATATTGCATCTCAATATAATCCGGCAACTTATAACCGGCTATAGGATACGCAGTCGCTAGATTATTCGTTGAAGGCGTTTCCCCGGTAGAATTGGATGAACCCGCTGGCGTTTTTAAAATCAATTCTAATGCATCTGAGTTTGCAATAACCGGTATTGTTCCATCGATAGAGATTATTTGCTCTTCTCCAGGTTCCAGAACCGTTTCAGACAGGCCGCTTGCTGTCAGCGAATAACTTTTTGAACCGGATTGAATTTCAAAAGCATAGTTCGGTAAAGTAACGGCCTGATCCCCTTTATTGGTCAATGCGAATTGGATGGAAAGATTGCTTTGTCCAAAGCTTTGATTACGCGAAACACTATCGATTCTAGTAGAGATTGGACTGTTGTCAATCATTAATATTTTTTCCTTGTCAACGGCTGTTATCGAGTTCTGACCTTTTTTCGTTCCTAAATTCAATGTGGCTATAGGCAAATCCGTTTTTGTAGATTCATCTGTCTGAACAAGTAGCAACTGAAGATTTGCCAAGTTTACCGTTTTAGGTATTTTCGCAATCAAATTCAGTGTTTTTCCTTCTTGCGGGTAAATCTGAAGATTAGAACTCGTTCCGTCTGAGGTCAAAGCAAATGGTGTTCCGCTCGGAGTTTGAATAACATATTTGAGATTAGGATTTTCTATTGTTTTTGAACCTAAATTATGTAATTGTAATGCTACACTTACATAATTATTAGCACCCAACCCAATAACACTTACATTACTGACCTTTGCATTTGCTGTATAATCACCAAAGGTGATTTTTCGCGTCGTATTAACAGGCGTTGCAACAGTATAAGATGCTGGTATTTTAATTGTCCCTAAGACTTGCTCATATCCAGGTATACTAAAGTTCCACTTAAGCACCTGGAAATTAAGATCACTGTACTTCAAGCCTTTTGCAATCTTAGTGGTGTACGTAACAGAAACAGACGAACCAGGCACTACTTTCTTCTTATCCTTATCTGAATTTATTGCAGATACACTATAAATCACTCCAGATTTTGTTTTAACTTTAGACCAATAATCCAGCAGCGATAAAGTCGTGCTTCCATTGTTATGAAAAGTCAGCGTATAGGTCAAAATACTTCCGTCATCCTGAGACAAAATATTGATATTAGTCAATTTGACGGTACTCTTCGCGCCGATATTTACACCTGCCAAATTATTAATAGTTTTCACCGATGCTTGAGTTGTAGATTTTACTTTGGTATTCGTTGCAGCAGCCCCTACGTATCCTGCAGCGCTCTGGCTCATTAATGCAGCAACAGCCAATGATGCCACGATCCACTTCGTTCTACTCAATATTAAATCCTCCTATTATTAAGTCTTATATATGTATATACGCACAGGAATAGAAAAAGTTTAGCATTAGCAATGAATTTGTTTTAAATAGCTGTACTTATAATGTGCAAAAAGCAACTAATCTTCTATTCATTATATTGAGTATATCGGTTGCCTCTAGTTCCTTATACAAGCTAGCGAGTTTTTTATCCAAAGGCGGATTTAAAAGTTAACTAATGTATTTGTTAAAAAGGAATGGGTATATAATTTAAGTCGACACCGCGTTAATGATGTATACTCATGAACGGATGGTGTTTTGGATGCTGAGATCTAATCGGGAAAACAACAGAGCTACAAGTTCGTATCGACCGAAGAACCGGTTCCACAAGATCATTTACTGCGTAAAGTGGACAAATATATCGACTTTTCTTTTATTGAGGAAAAGGTTCGGCCACCTGTATTGTGAGGACAACGGGTGTCCGGCCATTGACACGATCGTACTGTTCAAAATGATTTTTCTCGGTTACTTCTACGGCATTCGTTCCGAACGACAACTGGAACGCGAGATTCAAACTAACTTGGCATACGGGTGGTTTTTAGGTCTGGGCCTGACCGATAAAGTCCCAGACCACTCGACGATTAGCTGGAACCGGCGAACTCGCTTTAAGGAGACAGATATTTTCAAGAGATCTTCGATGAAATTGTACTCCAATCCATCTCACATAAAAAGGTAGGCGGACGCGTACTGATTACCGATCCAACTCATGTGAAAGCCAACGCCAATAAGCACCATTACACCAAGCAGGAAGTTCTGCAAAACACGAAGGACTACATAGATGAACTCAATGAGGCTGTGACGGAGGACCGTAAGGCACACGGAAAAAAGCTCTAAAAGAACGAGAGGATGTGAACGAAACTAATGAAATTAAAGTGAGCACTACAGATCTTGATAGTGGCTATATGATTTGCGATGGCAAGCCGGAGGGGTTCTTTTATTTCGATCACCGGACAGTGGACCTGAATTTTAATCTGATCACCAATGTCCATGTTACGCCGGGAAACGTCCATGATTCCGTTCCCTATTTATCTCGTCTAGACCGCCAGAGAGAACGCTTTGGCTTTCAAGTAGAGGCTGTCGCCCTCGATTCGGGCCATTTAACGATGCCGATTTGCCGTGGTTTGCAAGAACGGAAAATATTTGCGGTGATTGCACACCGGAGATTTCACTCTAAGCAAGGTCTTTTCCCAAAGTGGAAATTTACTTACGATACTGAAAGCAACACCTATATCTGTCCAGCGGAGCAACGCTTGACCTACCGCACGACGGACCGAAAGGGGTACCGGCAGTATACCTCAGATCCGGAGCAGTGCAAGCAGTGTCACATGCTTGCACAATGTACGCATTCGCGTAACAACCGGAAGGTGCTGACCCGCCACGTCTGGGAAGACAGTAAAGAATGGGTGCGTAACAACCAGCTGAGCCGGGACGGAAAACTTGTTATACCGCAAACGAAAAGAAACGATTGAGCGAAGCTTTGCGGACGCCTGGAAAAGAGGGGGTGATCCCCCTCTTTTGGTTTGAATTACAATTACTAAAATAAAAAAAGAGAAACCCAACGTCTGATGACGTGGGTTTCTCGACAATCTAGGAATGGGCAGATGCCAATCCTTTTTTGCTTATTACTTAGATGCTAGGAATATTGTTGAAAACGTTAGATGTAGTGAATGCTTTCAGAGCATTGCTATTGCCAGTTGTATCAATGATGTACTTAGCAGTTTCATTTTCATCTTTCAGTTTTACAACAATAGCTGCATTGGAACCAAGGTTAGCAACAGGAGCATCATCCTTCGTAAACTCTACAGTAAGAGTGATCTTACCTGTACCATAGTTGATGCCAGTCACAGTACCTTTGTAAGTGTCGTTACCTTGTTTAGCTTCAATTTCAAATGCGGTATTTGCTACAGCACCAGCAGCTGCACCAAATTTAGCAGTATTGAATTGAACAGTTTCAGTCAAGCCAAGTTCAATATCATAAGTTGCTGTAGTTGCAGAAGCTGTTCTGGCGATTTTCATCGTATCCTCAACAAACTCTGGTTTGATTTCATCCTTCGCAACTACACCAGCTTCTGGAAGTGCAGACAACTTAATACCGTACTCGTTTTGAGAAGACAAGCTACGAACAGTTGTAAGCGTTACACCAGCGGCAGTCGCTGCAAACTTATGATCATCTTCGACTTTCAGCGTTGCGGATTTTCCGTCAGCAGCCAGAGTACCAACTACTGGATATCCATTCACTCTGAAGTCCGAATCAACCAAAGAAGTAATTGCAGAATCAAATTCTACCTTAACTTCTGTACGGCTAATCGCTTTTACAGAATCAGTTTTGATGTTAACAGCGTTGGTTTCGCTAACAGCTTTAACCAACTCATAGCTGTTACCCTGTTTAATGTACTGACCTGTAGCATCTTTAATGTAGCTTGCTTTTACAGAGTAGTCATAAGTTGCAAAGTCGAAAGCTTTGTCAGTTCTGATGCGGACTGTTTTTGCAGTAAGCATTTCAACATCGAGATCCTTATCAGTCAATTGACCAATAAGAGCACCGTCTCTCAACAAGCTGTATTTAGCAGGCGAAAGTGCACTTCCGTCACCGTCTGTGCTCAGTTCTTTGTTGAACTCAACAAACACATAGCTTTCTGTGCTGTTAATACGTTCAACCCAAACACGGTTGATCTCACCATTTTGAATTTTTGTAACATCCAAGTCGACAGTTACAGGGAGAATCAAATTCGGAACAGCAGCGTTGTCTTTCACATTAGAGATAGTAAGAGTATACTTCTCAGAAGCTAATCCGAATCCAAGATCTACAAGGATAACGTTTGCTTTGCTGTTATCTTCGAAGGTAGGAGCAAGATGCGGATTACCATTAGCATTCACACCCGAAACTGTTCCTGTTTTACCTTCAGAATTTTTAAGAACAAAGTTCTCACGTTTCAAAGAATCTTGATGCAATTTCTCACTAAATCTAACCTTGGCTACATAGTGACCTTCTTCGTTGATTTTAAGTTCAACTTCAGATACCGTTGGACGAACTGTATCGAGAGTAGGAGTCACTTTGACTTCTCTGTCAGCTTTGTTATCGCTGTAGTCACTAACACCTTTCAACGTAATTGTGTTTTCAGTGTAGTTAATAGCGTTCTTGAAGCTCAGGATAACTTTGTTATCTTCAATTTTAATTGAAGCTTTGTTAGATGTAGAATTTGCATAAGCTTCGGATACACTCTTAACAGTTTCATCGAATTCTACTGTAACTTCTTTCAAATCTTTAGATTTTGCAGAGACAACTTCAGGAGCAGATGCATCAGCAGTTACAGTAAATGCATTATTAACTGCAGCCACACCCAATCCGGCAAAATCTTTAACACCTTCAACAGTTACATTGTGTTCACCTTCTGTCAGTGCAGTTTGAACGATAACTGTATCAGGGAAAGCAAACTTAACAGAAGCACCAATTGCTTTACCATCGATACGATAATTGCTGGAAAGCGTTGCTGTAGAACCAACAATCGGCTCACTGAATTTAATTTTGAATGCTTTAGTTCCCAGACTTGTAACTTCCTTAACCGTAGGAGCTGTTACGTCAATCGGAGTGAACTTAACTTTCTCATTGAAAGTTTTCGAACCATCTTCGTTCTTAACATTCTTGATTTCAAGCTCGATTTCTCTTTGATTGGTCAAACTTGCAGAATCTTCATCAATCAACAAAGTTACCGATTGCTTGTCATCAGAAACGGTAGCGCTGCGGAAGTTTTTGTCCTTAATAACATAGTTATCTTCATTACCAGCAGTTTCGACGTCTACTGCACCATCGAAAGTAATAACAATTTGTTTCAAAGCATCAGATTTAACACTTTGAATTTTTTGAGCAACTGTAGTTACATAAGTAACTTTTGCAGTGTACTCTTTGTCTTGGTAAGTGAATTTGATTTCAGTTTCTTTGTTAGCTTCGAGAGCTTTTTCCAAAGCAACTTTAACCACATCACCATTAGACATAGTTACTTCTACGTTCTTCGGATCAACCACTTTGTAGGATTTCACCGTAGGAACTTGGCTTGCTTCGTAGATTGCGTAAGCTGCAACAGTCGCTTGGGAACGAGTAGCTGCTGCTTGGTAGTTGATGCCGTCAGCGATGTAACCAGCTTTAACAGCCGCTGCTACATAACCTTTAGCCCATTCGGACGCAGTGTTGTTAGCGTCAGCAGGAACTTCCAGTTTCAGAGCAGTTACCAGAACTTTAGCCAGTTCTTGTACAGTTACTGCGCCGTTCGGATCGAACAGTTTCTTAGTAGCATCTTTACCATTGAGGATGCCAGCTGCAGTAGCTGCTTCAATGTAAGGAGCTGCCCAGTGGCTAGCACTGTAGCCTTTATCCTTGTAAGTTGCAACGCCAGTTACTGGCTCCAGGTTCAGGGAATTAACGATGATTTTCGCGAGTTCAGCGCGAGTCAGCGTTTTTTCCAAGTGAGACAGACCATCTGGGAAGCCAGATACGATCCCTGCCTCTTTCAGAGCATTAAATTTTTGCTCTGGAGTCAATTGGGCATCAGCACCGAATGCTACGGAAGCAAACATGGAGAATGCCATTGCTGTAGACAAAGCTACGGACAAAATTTTCTTCATAACCTTTTTTTCTCCTCCTTGATTAACTATCACATGAGAATTTTCTTTAAATGAATAGCTCGTGTTACTCATTAGCCATTGCACCCCCTTTCCAGAGCTTGAGCAGGTTTCCTATAAATTAGGTCTGCAGCAGAACTGCAGAAACTTGTAAACGAGAATGAATAGAATGTAGAAATAGACTAGTTTCCTAATCCTACCTAAACATTATACAATGGGTCTCCGGAGCCGTAAAGCTAAATTTTCTAATAGATAGACAAGTTTCCCTATGAGGGAGACGTTGCCATGTCTAAAACGGTCGCCATTGTTAATGCTCTACATCTTAAACGCAGCAGGTTTCAAAAAGTTGCGGGGGTTTCAAAAAAAATTGCGAGATTGTAACTTTTTCTAAGATTCCCCTGAGTTACTCCTTTTTGACTTCCTTGCCGCCTGACGGAAATTAGTATATCATGCCGAAATATGTCAGTCATTAAGCAACTTTTCCCAATTTCGCGCTATCTCCATTGTATGTGAGTGCACGACAAATAAGACGTCCAATTTTGGACGCCTTATGGGCAAATCTCGTACCCAAGCGGCCGCAAGCTACCTTACTCTCATGGCCAATTGGATAATACGAGCCCGCATTTGCGGATCGGTATTCAGTTTCTCATACATCTCGTCGATGGCTTTTTTATTATCTTTGTATGTCTTCTCATGCTTCATCGTGTTATGAGACCATTCGATAAGTTCATTTTCGGCTGCACGCAGCTCGGTGAATGCATCATGGAAGCCCGTCTCAATTACAAGACTCTCCATAACCTCCTGGGTTACTTCTTGAAGCTTAGCCGTTTCTTCAATGCGCTTCTCCAATACTTTGGATCTATCCTCAAATTTGCGCTTAGCTTTGGAATAACCCAACTGCGGTTTCGATAGGATCGGTTTCATCTGTTCAAGTTCACCCTTTTGCATATTGTCTATTACTCTGCTTATTTTAACGTAAAGCTCTGGAAAACACAAAAAGATGTAATTGGAAATAAAGAGACGGCCTTGGTTAACCTTGGCCGCCTCCAGTCATTGAACGCCTATTAGCTTAGGTTTTTAGGGAAGATAGACGAGCTTTTCTTCAGAAGTTCAACCGCAACTTTCCCTGCCTCAGCTCTCGTCATGTTGTTTTTCGGATTGAAATTGACGGATGCTTTCTTGCTGCCTGCCGTCGTAACACTTTGTCCATCCATGATTTTCGCTTTGTAAACAGCTTGCACGGCTGGACGTGCATAAGGATCAATTCTTCCCGAATCCAGGAATTGCTTAGCCAACGTTGCATTCAACTTACTATCATTAGCCGGAAGCTTCAGTTTGAGTGCACGAGCAATCATCATGGCTGCCTGTTCTCTCGTGATCGGCTCCTCAACCCCAAAGTATCCTTCAGTAATACCTGTAATGATCCCTGCACGGGAGGCCGTTTCAATATACTTGAACTCCCAGGTATCTGTTTTGGCATTTGGTACAACGTCAAAATAAGTTTGAACTTTATTGTCATAATTCAATGGGATATTAAGGCCTTTGACCAGCAATGTAGCAAATTCCCCGCGAGTCGTCAGATCGTCGGCTCCGAACGTATTCGGCTGCAGATTTGCCATAATTCCCTTCGAATACAGAGCATTCAGCATATTCCGTGCCCATGGATGGTTCGTGATATCGCTGAATCCACGGCTTTGCTTCATGACAACATAGTAGCCAAAATCATCAAAAGGCACGGTAATGGTATTGTTCTTCGTATCGACAGTCCCGCCGATATTCTCCCATTCCGAATTTTCGGTGAATCGGAATACCGTTACCGTAGTTCCTGCCTCATCCACGACGCTCTTGTTGAAGGCTAGCTTCAACGTGCCGCGTTGGGAAGGTACAAGCTTTCTTTCTGGTTCTCGTAGCAAGAGATCCCGGAAGTTTTGGGAATCGGAGTACTGCGGCAAAATCGAATATGGCGGCAAACCATTTGTCGCCGGCTTATACGAATCTCCGCTTCCATACTCGCCGTAACCACCGTTAATCCAGTAAACATCAGAAACTCTAGTGAAATTACTTGTTTTGGCCGTTGAGTTGAACAACTCGGACAAGTCCTCTGGCAAAGTCAGCGTTGCTAAGCCATTTGGTGTTCTTTCGTCCTTATCAATGTTAAAGAAGTTTCCGTAATCGTTCCGGCGCTCCAAGATCCCGTTCTTAGGATCTGCAATCCCAAATAACAACTTATTGTCCGGATAAAATTTAGTTACGCTACCCTCAGGTACATTTGCTGTTTTTAATACGGTACCTTTAGGGAAAGTTAACTCCAGCGCTTTATTAAACGCCGAATACTTCGTGGCCGGTTTCTCCGTCATATACTGCGAATCCACAGCAACAGCACTCGTATAATAAACCTCTATAGTGTCATTAAGCGTTTCGGTTCCACGTATAATTTGAATTTTGATCTTGGTCGTCTTATCCGGTTTGAGCCCTACAAAATCATAGATAAATCTTGCCGGTGCATTTTCAGGCAGGTCCGTACGACGAATGGCTTCCCCTTTATCAATAATGACTCGGGTTGCACCTTCAGCCTCAATATCGAACCGAACAAAGTTCTTGTTAACGATGATCTGATCGCCTACCGTCGGAACCGGAGATAGAATCCGATATGGTGCCAATACGCGAGAAATCTCCAGTCTTTGCAAAGTCCGGGCTCCCGTAGAATTGATAAGCTCCAGATTATATACCTGACTTCCCAGCGAATCCAGTGCAATATCCTTAATTCTCAATACAAACTTGCCGTTAAATACAGCCATATCATAACCAACGTCCGGTTTACCGCTCCGAACAATGGTTCCTGTAAGAATTTGTGTGCTTGTCATCGCCGTTGAAGTCAGATCCGCAGTAGGTGCATCTGTTTGGGAATTAAAGACGCTCTCGGAGCCCCGCATTAAGTTAATAATTTTGGCTCCTGCCCCTTGAATGATCAGATCATAATTCTTGGCGCTAGTTTCATAAATCTCTCCAACCAACTTAAACTCAGGCGAGCCCGCAAGGATTTGGGTCAGCTGTGTGTTAGCTCCGCTCGTATCATTCAGATCCAGACCTGTAAACGTTACTGCTGGATCAAAAATCTTCGGACGGAAAACAGTAATGTTCGAGACATTTGTATCCAGAATGTACAGTCTCAACTCTTTAACAACCGTTCTGGAATTCCCCTTACCATCCATGGATACCCCGCTGAATTTAATACGGTTCTCACCATAATATAAGGGGCCGTTAACATCGATCGGCAGTTGAATCGAGAAAGTAGGCGCAGCCGTCGTTGGATTAAAGGCAATAGGAGGCGTCAACTTATCATTAGAAACCCCATTCACAAAAAACTGTGGATTTGACAGGTTTTCAAAGTCGCGGTACTCCCCATTAATATCTACGTAAAGGTTCGCTTTACTTGAATCTACCGAAATCGTTTGACCATCATACAAGCCTTCAACATAGATGTAGTTTTTCGTTGCATACGTAATAGTAGCAATTTTGGATGCACTGGAGGTACCAATGCTAAATTTCACTTGTTGTGTACCACTGGAAAATCCTGTGATTTGGAAAACATGCTGTGTTGCTGTCCCCGTAGTTACAGGAGTAATTGTCGGTCCAGTAGTCCCTCTTGGCAAGTAGACTGCTTTAAGATCACTGCTGTTAAACGCTTGGTCTGCCGTAACTAAAATGTAAAAATTATCTTTATCGGCTTGAGTACCATCCAGATCTGGAAGATCATTGATGTTGGCTGGCGGCGTTGAACTGTCCTTCATATATTTCAATCCGGTAACACCAATCTCGCCTGGAAGGTATTTGAAGTTGATATTCAGAGATGTCGAATAAGTTCCATCATATTGCACGCTAAGATTAAACTTTTGGTCTCCACTTCCAAAGGTGAATGGCACACTAACTTCAACTAATCTGTATGCACGGGATACACCGTCTGGTGCAGGAATCTCCGTTTCTGTGGCAGTAAATGCCGTGAACGGCGGATTTGTCGTGTTGAAGAAATCCGTCAGTGTCACATTGCCTTTTCCAGCACCTTGCGATGCACCAAAGGCATTACCAGTATCATTTAATAACATCGAGAACTTGAGTGTTCCAGACACAGGCAGTGCCGGTGTTGTGGCTTCTGTGATGGTTGCCACTTTATTGTTCACATCATATTCAGCACCGTTATACTGGACGGCAATCGTATCGAACGGTTTATTTTTATCAAAGTAATAAACGGAGCGCTCAATTGTAACAGAATCCGCGCCGCTTTTAACAGTAATCGTAATTTTGTTAAGGCCTGGTTTCAAATTAAGGGCAGGCGAAAAGAATTTGCCCGTTTGTGTTAATGTAGTGACTAAACCCGTGCCCCCATTCACACTAACGGTTACTTCCGTCGCGTTCTTCACTTCACCGGAGATCGAGACGTTTTCTTTATCTGCAACAACCTCCGAACCCTCGTTTAAGTAAATGGTTCCATAACTGGATCCTAACAATTTCAAATCTTGTACGTATGGAACTTGATCAAATAAAGCATAGAATGTCGATTCACGAGTTATCCCATTCTGGGAACCCGATAACGTAATTCGGTTAAACCCTGGGAATAACGGCAAGTTGGTAACTTTGAACTTATCTTGGAAAGATGACGAGGTATCCCTAGAGATATTCCCATTTTTAAATTGAGAACTATCTGTCTCCCAGACCCCCTCACCCGTAGCCTGATTTGTAACTTTAAAGGTCAAACGTTCAACTTTAACCTTTAGGGAGTCCTCAGTAACCTGAGAATAAGTACCGGTAAAAGTCATCGTAGGAAGCGTTGTTGTATACATTCGGCTATCCCGAGCGACTTGGTCTGGACCGGGAGTGAGTGTTAACGTAGTCGTATTTCTCAGAGTTAAGTCATCCGGAATAAAATAGTTGCCCTGAGCAGCATTGGCCGTAGGTACGAACCCCGATGGCAACAATGTGATGATCAATGCTGTAAGCATCAACCATATGAAGGGCTTCTTCAAGCGTTGCATGGATTAATCTCTCCTTTGTCGTGTAGTGTGTGTTGATGTCCCCGTCAAAGTTCTGCAGGGACTGCCCATAAGCGTCACTTACATATGTTATCGGTCGAAAGTTGGAAGAATTTTAGGAAAACTTGAAAGAGAATCCAACGAAAATCCTGGGGCACAAAAAGATGCCGTTTCGGCGTGGCTTGCTCCGGCATAGATCGCTCTTAGATTATCCCGTTCGCTCAGTCTGCCTTTCAGGAATAGTAACCTTCCTCCTCAGCGCACTGCCTCGGCAACCCTCATCCGTCTCGCTAGCTAAGATGAACGTAAACAAAAGACAGCCCTCCAAATTGCTACATCTCGTAGGTTAAAATGGATAGTGTAGTATAAACCAAACCATTTCAGAGCTACATAGCAAAGGAGAGCTGATACTATGCAGTCTACCA